>NZ_JAUBPB010000025.1:0-80284 GCF_036700545.1 Microcoleus sp. SVA1B4 | reverse complement strand
CCGCCCTTTCTGGACGGGCGGGACGCCCATCCCACAAGAACCATCAAAATTCTAAGTTATTTAATTCTCATTCCTAATATTCTGGACTGACACGCATATTTTTTTCGACCCGATTTATTGAGCCTAATAGTCTCAAGTAATGTTAGTCATGAGTCAGCCTATCTCTTCCTGTAAAATAACCGTTATCAAGGTTCTAGTGAGGAATGCAAGCCTTCATAAAACTCAGAGGACTTGTTGCATTCCTCCCTACAAAGCAATTTAATGGCGGTTGTTCGTTAGCGAAGCTTGCAGAAGAGGATCGCACATACCGATCATTCAGCAGGGAACAACTACCAAATAACACCAGCTTACAGCTAATAATCGTGACTGATGACTGTTGATTAACAAATATCGATCGCCATCAATTAACTATTGGATTGACAATTTTTATAAAATCTGGTTTTTTCTCCATCTCTGGCATATCAATAAACAGCGCGCACGTCTTCTCCAACATTGTTGTAACAGCCGGAACAATATCCCCCTATAAAACTTCTAAACAATCAAACTAACTCAGTTATGGCAGGGCAGCATAAAAAAAAGTTTTTGTCAATATTCAATTTAGGTGAAAGTTAGGTTAGGTGAAATTAGGAGCGATCCTCTTCTGCAAGCTTCGCCAACGACTCTCATCCGCACTCAGCGGGAAAGCTCGATCGCTGCTGCGGTTGGTTTGTGATATGAATTTGATGTGTGTGTGTACCAGGAGAATTTGAACGTGGAACCCTATAAAGAACGGAAACACCAGATAGTTTTTGCAGATTCACAAGTTAAAGATTGTGAAAGTTTAACAGAAACGGTCAATCCCGATACAGAAATTGTTATTCTCAAAGCCGATCGCGACGGGATGGAGCAAATTGCCGAAACACTGAAACAGCGGCAAAACATTGCAGCCGTCCACATTTTGTCTCACGGCGCAGCAGCCAGCTTGCAACTGGGAGCAACAGAACTAAATCTGTGCAACATTGAAAGCTACCGCAATTATTTAGAAACATGGTTTGCTTTGCCACCAGCCGAAACAAACTCGAACTCTTCAATTACAGCTAAACCCGAAATTCTGCTTTACGGTTGCAACGTCGCCGCCACAGAAGCAGGTGTCGCTTTCGTCCAAAGGCTGAGCCAGCTCACGGGGGCAAATATTGCCGCTTCAGACAACTTGACCGGTAGTGCCGCCTTGGGTGGAGATTGGGAACTCGAAGTAACTACGGGCAACATAGAAACACCTTTAGCATTTTCGGCTGAGGCGAGGGAAGCTTACAGTGCAGTTTTAGCAACCTTTACCGCTACCGACTTTACCAGTCTTAACAACGCCATCCTTTTTGCTAATGTCCTGCCGGATGCGGATGATATCAACATCACTGGTCCTATCACATTCACTCCCGGACAAGTTCTGCCTGTAATTACTAACCCTGTTAACTTTGTTGGCAGCACTACAACTGGGATTACGATCGACGGCGGTGGTAATAGCCGAATATTTTTCGTTGACACCACTGCCACAGTCACCTTATCTAACCTCACACTTCAAAATGGAGTAGCAATTGGCAAACCGGGAACACTTGGTGGTGGTGGCGCGGCTGGCTTAGGAGGCGCACTTTTTATCAACAAGGGTACTGTCCAAATTGACAGCGTTACCTTTGCTAGCAATAGAGCAACAGGTGGCGCAGGTGCAGCCGGAAACGGTGGCGCTGGTGGTAACAGCGACTTAAGCACTGGTAGCGTAGGCGGTACCCCTGGTGCGGCCGGGGCTGGTGGTCTTGGTGGTACTCCCAATGGTACTGGTGGTGATGGTGGCACCGCTGGTAATGGTAGCTCAGGCTTCCCTGGTGGCACTGGTGGCACTGGTGGCATTGGTGGTACTGGTGGAGCCACCAACGGCGCTGGAGGCAATGGTAGTGTTGGTGGTACTGGCGGTACTGGCATCTTCGGTGGTGGCGGTGGTGCTGGCGGGACTGGTGGTGCTGGCGGCCCTGGTGTTGGTACTGGTAACGGTGGTAATGGCGCTATCGGTGGTGCTGGTGGTGCTGGTGGTTTCGGTGGCGGTGGCGGCCCCGGTGGCCTTGGTGGTGCTGCTGGTACTGGTACTGTTGCTGGTGCTGCGGGTACTGTTGGTGTCGGCGGTGCTGGTGGCTTTGGTGGTGGCGGTGGTGCTGGAAGCACTGGTGGTGCTAGTGGCGGTGGCGGTGCTGGTGCTGGCGGTACTACTGGCGGTGGCGGTGGATCGGGTCTAGGAGGTGCTATTTTCCTCAATACAGGCGGCATTTTAAATGTCAGCAACAGCACCTTTAGCGCTAATACAGTGACAGGTGGTGCTGCTGGGGGCAACGGTACTGCCGGTCAGGGCTTAGGTGGCGCGATTTTTGTCAACACAGGTGCTACAGCTAACCTAGCGAATACGACCATTACCCTCAACACTGCCAGCACCAATAGCGGCGGTGTTTCCTACGCTGGGACTTTCAACGCCAACAACACAATCATCTCTGGCAATACTGGCGGTGCTAATCCTGACATTACAGGTAACGTCGTATCAACAGGTGCCAACAACTTAATTGGCGGTGCGGCTTTACTTGGCCCCCTGCAAAATAATGGCGGTGTTGTGCCAACCCACGCCTTACTTCTTGGCAGCCCCGCGATCAATACTGGCAACGCAGCCACCGCCCTCAACGCAATAACTGGTGCGGCTCTTACTACTGACCAACGTGGCACTCAGTTCGGTCAGCCCTATGCACGCACTGTCAACGGTACTGCTGACATTGGCGCTTACGAATACGGCCCCACTGTCACGGGTCAGAAATTTAACGACAGCAACGGTAATGGCGTTAAAGACGGCACTGATGGAACTGCCACAACTCCAGCGCAAAACTTTGTTATCTATGTAGATGACAACAATAACAATGCGCCGGACAGCACTGAAAAACAAACTACCGTCGCAATAGGCGGTACCTACACCCTTGCCGACACCAAGACTAACAGCCCGATTAAGGAAGTGGCAGTCACAGGTTGGGTGCAAACTCTCCCCGCTACAGGTGCAACTCCCTACAGCACAGGTGTTGCTGACGCTACGGGGCGAGACTTTGGCAACTTCAAACTGACATCGATCGCAGGCAAAACCTACACCGATCTCGCGGGCAACGGCTTCACGCCCGATGACACCGTATTAAACGGAATCACCGTTAACTTATACAAAGACACCAACAACAACAACACGCTAGAAGTCGGCACAGATACGGTTGTGGGCACTCCACAAACCACTGCGGGAGCCGGAGATTACACATTCGCGGATATCGGCCCCGGCAATTACCTGATACAAGCCACTGCCCCAGCCAACTCCACTATCTCTTTCCCCGCTGCCGCACTTCCCGTTACCGCCCAAAGCGGTACTCCCGTCACCGGTCAAAACTTCGGCATTTTCCAAAACATCACCGTTAGCGGCACCAAATTCACCGACCTCACAGGTAATAGCTTCTCTGCTGACGACACCCCCCTCAACGGCACTACCATTCGCTTGTTCAAAGATACTAACGATAACAGCACTTTAGATAGCGGTGATACGGAAATTGCCTCTCAAGTTACCGGTACAGCGCCAGCGGCGCCTGGGACGTATAGCTTTGCCAACGTCGGCTCCGGTCGGCACTTTGTGAGAGAAGACGTGCCGGATGGTTTCTCACAAACCGCCGGCCCGACTTTTTATCCAATTAACCCGGTCAGCGGCACAAACATTACGGCTCAAAACTTCGGCAATTTCCAACTAGGCAAAATCAGCGGGATCAAATTTAATGACCTCAACAAAAATGGCATCCAAGATGGGCCAGAAGAACCACCGCTAGGAGGCTGGACAATTTACTTGGATGCCAACGACAGCGGCAGCCAAGATGCAATACCAGGCGAAACAGGCACCAACGCCACCGTCACCGATGTCGCCGGTAAGTATCAGTTTACCAACCTGCCAGCCGGCACTTATACAGTGCGGGAAGTGCCACAAACCGGCTGGACGCAAACTGTACCCCCCGTCAACCCAGCTAGGCCTACTGTTCCCGGCGCGTTTACGATCGCCGTCACCAGCGGCACAGACTCCCAAAACAACAACTTCGGCAACTTCAAGCCCAACTCGATTAGCGGTCTGAAGTTCAATGACCTCAACACAAATGGCATCCAAGATGCGCCAGCAGAAACAGGACTACCCAACTGGCAATTCTTCCTCGATACCAACGATAACGGTACTCTCGACACTGGGGAACCGAACACCCTCACCGATGCCACCGGCAACTACAAATTCCTCGATTTGTCAGCCGGAACCTATAAGGTGCGGGAAGTCTTGCAGCCTACTTGGACGCAAACTACCTCCGACCCGGCGGACATCACTGTCACCAGCGGTCAAGATATCGCTAATATCAACTTCGGCAACTTCCAGTCGAGCACTATCAGCGGTCAAAAATTCAATGACCTCAACAACAACGGCGTTAAGGATGCCGGAGAATTGGGGCTAGCTAACTGGCAAATATTCCTCGACAGTATCACTCCCGATGGCATCTTTCAGCAGGGCGAACCGACTACCATCACTGATGCAGCGGGCAACTACACTCTGCGAGATATACCTGCAGGTACTTACCAGGTAAGGGAAGTCCAGCAAAACGGCTGGACGCAGACGACCCCTAACCCCGCTCCCGTTACGGTTAATCCCTCGGATAACATCACAGGCATTGACTTCGGCAACTTCCTGCCCCAACCGGGGGCGATCCGAGGTCTGAAGTTCCAAGACACCAACAACAATGGCACTCAGGATGCTGGAGAACCGGGTTTACCCAATTTCCAAATTCAGTTAACCAATGTCGTAGCTGGAACTGCTCCTGCTCCTGTTACTACTACCACAGACAACAGTGGCAACTACCTGTTCGCGAACCTAACGCCGGGAACCTACCGCGTCAGGGAAGTCAACCAAACTGGGTTTACCCAAAGCACACCCGACCCTGCCGACATCGCCCTAACTTCAGGCGCTATTGTTACGGGCATCAACTTCGGGAACTTCCCAGCGCCGCCGCCGCCGACGCCGACTCCGACGCCGACTCCGACTCCGACGCCGACTCCGCCGCCAGTGCCACTGCCACCTGTACCGACGCCGACGCCTGCACCTGCGCCGACGCCTGCACCTGCGCCGACGCCTGCACCTGCGCCTGCACCTGCACCTGCGCCGACGCCTGCACCTGCACCTGTAACGACGCCGACGCCTGCACCTGTACCGACGCCGACACCGACACCGGAACCTGTACCGACAGATTTGGTTTGCCCTGAGAACTTCCCCAGGATAGCTACTCCCACTGAACCAGGTACTCCGACCGCGGGTAATGTGATCAATGGCCCTAACGGGGACGATACGATCGTGGGTAGTGCCGGCAGTGACTCTATCTTCGGGTTGGGCGGCAATGATTTGATCTTTGGTCGAGGGGGCGGTGACTATATCAATGGCAATACGGCCAACGATACTGTCTATGGAGGCATCGATAGCGATACTCTCTTTGGTGGCAAAGGGTTTGACCTGATTTTTGGCGATCGCGGTAACGATACGATTTTTGGCAATCGTGGCAACGACTCTCTTTCTGGCGACGAAGGCAATGACTTATTGTACGGGGGCAAAGCCGATGACGTAATTTTGGGAGGCGCTGGCGACGATGTGCTCTTTGGCGATCAAGGCAATGACACTCTCTGCGGCGACGACGGTAACAATACCTTAATTGGGGGCAGCGGTGATGATTTGCTCTTTGGTGGCACCGGCGATAACTTGCTCTTTGGTGGTATTGGCAGCGATACTCTCGTCGGTGGCAGTGGCAGCGATGGTTTTGTCTTGTCAGCGGGGGGAGGAATTGACACGATTTTCAACTTCACTGCAGGAGTTGATTCGATCGAGTTGGTGGGAGGCTTGGACTTCAATCAACTGTCGTTAACCGAAACTAATGGCTCGACGGCGATCGGAATTGCCAACAGCGACCAGATTTTGGCTATACTGACGGGCGTACAGCCGAGCCAGTTATCGGCTCAGAGTTTTAACTTGCTGGTTTAGTCTGCCGATCAAAGTTTCGAGTGTCAGCCAAAGAAGGGGAACGAATTCCGTTCCCCTTCTTTGGTCAAATTTGTTCGAGATACTTCAGCAAGTCGGCCATTTCTTGCGGACTCGGTTGAAACTGGGGCATTGGTGGGGTTTGCCCGCTGGTGACTTGCCGGATCAGATCCAATTCGGATTTGCGATCGGAAACTCCGTGCAAGTTGGGCCCGACTTGACTGTCTGAAACGGAGATGTGACAACCCGCACAGTTCATTTGAAAGATGGCGGAACCCTGAAACGGGTTGCCCGTGAGGGATAGGACGCTTTTGACGTAAGGATCGGCGACTTGAAATTGACGTATTGTGATAATTGCCAACATGATGGCAAGCAACACCGCTAGCGCAAATATGGCAAGTCGCTCGATCGGGTTTTTAATTTCATTCCTGGCAAGTTGGTTATTCAAAGGAGTTCAATTAAAAATAGTATCTACAAGAAAATTTATTTCTCATAACATAGCTTAATCGTTCGCAGCGGGGAGAGCAAGGTCTGAGACTCCCGGAAGGGCGCTTTTTGGAAAATTCATCTGTGTAAGTGCTGGTAATATTAAAAATAGGTTGTTAAATCTTAACGTTAAGGAGCTCTCATGGTAGAACCGCTGCTTTCAGGTATTGTTCTGGGTCTAATCTTTGTTACTCTGGCGGGGCTGTTTTTTGCTGCTTATCAGCAGTACAAGCGCGGCGATCAGTTGGGTATCAATAAGTAAAAGGGGTCTACAGTCCCTAACTCAGGCTGTCAGGGAATGGGGAATTGGGCATGGGGCATCCGGCATTAAATCTGCCTACTGACTTCTTCCCTCTTCCCTATTCCTTGTTCCATCCGTTACACCCGTTACACAATCCGTTGCCGAACTTCCTTGTTCCATCCGTTACATCCGTTACACAATCCGTTGCCGAACTTCCTTCGTTAAAGATATCGATCGAGAATAGCAGCAGTTTCCAGCCCTGTTTTTTCCCAGCTAAATTGTTTTGCTCTGGCTAAACCGAGCTCCCGCAAGTGCGATCGAACTTTGGCATCGACTGCAAGCTCTTGCATAGCAGAGGCAATTTCCTCAACGCTGTAGGGATTGACTAACCATGCGCCGTCCTCCGCCACTTCTGGCATTGAAGACAGGTTAGAGGTGATGACAGGAGTGCCACAGGCCATTGCTTCGAGCACGGGGAGGCCGAATCCTTCCCAAAGACTGGGGAAAACCAGGGCGATCGCTTGGTTGATGACTTTGGGTAAGTCTGCCGCGGGGAGGTAATCTAGGAATTTTACTCGATCGACCAATCCCAATTCTTGAACCTGCGCCTTCAGTAGCGGGGTATAGCGTTTGTCTTCCGAACCTGCTATCCACAATTCGTACTCGGAATTATGATGCAAAGCAGCAAAGGCTGCTACAACTCGCTGCACGTTTTTATAAGGATTGTGGCGGCCGATATAAAGAAAATAATTGCTTGTTGGTAAGTCTAAAAAACGGAAAAAACTGGCATCGTATCCGGGGAAAATTGGCGTAATTAAATTAGTAGGAATATTGCAAAAATTATTGATATCTTTAGCAGTTGCTTCCGAGTCGCAAATGACGTGTTCAGCCTGCCGCAGCACTTGGGGAATGTAATAGCGGTGGTAAGGTGTCAGAGGATCGAAGCGGCGGGGAAATCGCAGCGCTATCAAGTCATGTACTGTAATTATATAGCGGCAACCGGCAAATAAAGGAGCTTCGGGAATTGGGGAAAATAACAGGTTAGATTTTAGCTGTTTGTAAATTTTGGGGAGTTGGGTTTGTGTCCACACCAATCGGTTGATGTGTCCTTTTGTGCCTTGTTCGGGCGTTAGGTTGCCGGGGATTTGGTAGCAGTTGCTATTGGGGAATTTTTCGGCTGTTAGTAATGTTGGGTTGAGGTATTTTAGGTGGGGAAATAGGTTTTTGGCGTAGATGGCTAAGCCGGTTGGTTTGGAAATTAGGAAGGAGAGGTTGATGAGCAGGTTGGATTGGGGATTGGGCATGGGATAATATGTAGATTGCGGTTTTTTGGTGGGATTTTTTTTATTTAACCTGAGATATTACACCATTATCAATTAGCTTTTTAGGAACAGGCAAGATGCCTGTTCCACAAGAAAATTTATCTTTTGTGGAACAGGCATCTTGCCTGTTGCTGACAATGGTGCAAGATGTGAGTTTAACCGCAGAGGGCGCAGAGGACGCAGAGAGGAGAAAGGAAGAGAGGGAAGGTTTAAAGGTATTGTTGTAAGATGTGGGCGGTTGCTTTTCCGGTTTTGTGCCAGCTAAATTGAGATGATCTGGCTAAACTAGCAGTTTTTAAGTTCGATCGCACTTTTGAATCTGTGGCTAGTGTTTGCATGGCTTCGGCTATTTCTCCGACGCTGTAAGGATTGACTAATAATGCGGCATCTCCGGCTACTTCTGGCATAGATGACAGGTTGGATGTGATGACGGGTGTGCCGCAAGCCATTGCTTCTAAAATTGGTAAGCCGAATCCTTCCCAAAGTGTAGGGAAAACTAGGGCGATCGCCTGATTCATCAGTACGGGCAATTGAGAATAGGAAACGTAACCGAGAAATTTTACCAAAGATTGTAAACCTAATTCTTCAACTTGTGCTGTCAACTGCGGCGTGTAGGCATTGGGAGGCCCTGCTAGCCACAATTCGCAATTTGTGCGATCGGGCAAACTCGCAAATGCAGCAATTAATCTTTCCAAGTTTTTGTAAGGATCGTGTCTGCCGGTATAAAGAAAATAATTTTTGGCTGGCAAGTCGAGATATCTAAAATTAATATTATCGCAAGCTAGGGGAATTGCGGTCATCTTTTTAGGCGGAATTTGGAAAAAGTTAGCAACATCTGCCGCCGTTGCTTGAGAATCGCAAATAATGTGTTCTGCTTGCCTCAAAACCTGCGGTATGTAGTAGCGGAAATAAGCTGTTAATCGAGAAAACCGTTGGGGAAACCGCAAAGGAATTAAATCGTGAACTGTGACGATGTAGCGGCAGCCGGAATACAAAGGTGCTTCGGGAATGGGGGAAAATATCAGGCTTGACAGCAATTTTTTGTATATTTTAGGTAACTCAAATTGAGTCCACAGCAGCCTGTCAATTTGTCCTTTTGGGCCGCGATCAGGTGTCAGAGTTTCGGGAATTTGGTGGCAAGTATAATCGTTAATTTGCTGGGAAACGAGTAATGTGGGTTCTAGTTGTTGCAGTTGCGGGAAAAGATTAGCGGCGTAAGTTCCAATTCCCGTTGGTTCAGGACTTAAGAAGGATAAATTGATTAACAGTGAATTAGACATGATTTTAGGGAAAGATATCCGGCGACTGGAAGTCGCGACTACACATACAAAGTCCGCCTACGCGGACTAAAGAAAACGCTAATAAAATCGACTTTGATATTAGTCCTCTTTAGAGGACTTTAGCTTTGAGCCAGGGGTTTTAACCCCTGGTGGACTATTTAATTAGCCTTTAAGTTCGATCGAGCATTTGAGCTATATCGGCAGGATTTGGCAGCCGAATTGTAGCATACTCTTCGTGAAGAATATCAAAAAAACTATTGACTTTTTTCTCAAAATGTGCAAGTCTAAAGTTCTGACTGCGTTGCTGTGCACCAGCTTGAAGTTCTGCTAGCAAATCGGGATTAACAATTAGTTGATGTGAATGCTGGCACAGTTCCTCAACGGTATTGAACAAAAAGCCCGATCGCCCATGTTCGACAATTTCCGGTTGGCCGCCACCGTTGAAAACAATCGGAGCACAATAGTTGTGCATTGCTTCCACAGTCGCCATCCCGAAATGCTCAAATCTTTGAGGATTGACTTCACCCAAACCGCAGCCGTGCCAAAATATACTTGCTCTAGCATAAAGTGATTTTACCTCATCAAAGTCAGCATTGACTTTTAGCTCGATCGCCCTTGAATCTTGCTTCAATAAATTCTGAACAGTCTTTAAATAAGGATTTTTCGGAATGCTGCTGCCAACTAAGATTAGTCGCCATCCTTGAAAATCTTCGGGATAATCGGCTAGCAAACTGCGGAAAGCTTTAATTAGTTCAATTTGCTTTTTTGTTCCCCCAGCTTCAAACTGTCCCACAGCCAAAATTATTTTTTCTTTCGGCACTTTAACTGTTGCCATTTCCACGGGCGGATAAAGCAGAAAAGTTGGCTGTAGGTTCCAGCGTTTTTCCAACCACTTGACGGTAAATTGACTGTTGACAATAATGAAAGTGTAATCATCGACAGCAAAGTGACGGTTGCGGAAGGTATTGGGAAAGTGGCAGAAAAATACTGAGATCGGCGACAGTGGTTTTACTTTTTCCAGTTGGTTCGCATTGATAAAAATATCGTAGTTTTTGCTTTCTCTGGCAATTTCATCAAAGGGATTTTCCATATCTTCCACGATGATGCTGGAATCGATGCACTGCATTCCGCGTTTATCGTAAAACGCCAAGGGCATAATTTTAATTTTGCATCCTGAAAGGTTGAGTCCGTACCACGATTCTAAGTCGGAAACAGCAACTGGTTTGTTGGCGATAAAAGTAATGTCAAATTCATTTTGCAGCAGCGAGGCGAGGGTAGCGACGTATTTTTGACCGCCGCCGATAAAATGCAGTCCGTGATCGTAAATGGCGATCGACATTTTGCGATCGCCCCGAACCACCTGCAATCGAGATAAAATGCGATCGATCTTCAGGCGACTGTAAATCACCGCCAACTTTTCCGACAACTGTGGTAATACAGTTTCGATGATTTCTGGTTTCTGATAATCAAGCAGTTTTTTAATCGCGACAAATAAACTCTCGAACAGCAAATCGTACTGCTTGTTAGTAAAAAAATCAGAAGTATGAATTCCTTTGACTAATTGCAACGGTTCATGTTTTGCCAAATACAAAAACCGATTGCGGTTGCAGAAATACTCGGTAAGTTTGCTGCCTTTACTCGAACCCCGATATTCGTGATGGGCGATGGCGGCGGGAGTATAAAGCATTTTCCAACCGCGTTTGTGGCAGCGTTTTGCAAACTCTACATCCTCAAAATACATCACAAAATCTTCATCTATAGGCCCCACATCTTCCAGACATTTCCTGCGGAAAAGCACCGCCGCCCAACAAAGCCCTTCGACTTCCCGTTCTGTATCGTACTGTCCCGAATCTTTTTCGCCAAAGCCGACATCTTGCCAATAAAAGTTAGGTAATTGCTGAATACCAGCGCTGTTAATTCGCCCGTCTTTAAACAACAATTTGCCGCTAGTCGCACCTACTTCTTTATTAGTTTCTAGCCGTTTTACAAGAATCTCTAACCAGCGACTGTCAAGGGTAGCATCGTTATTTAGAAACCCGATATATTGCCCTTTTGCTTCGCTGATGCCGAGGTTGAGGGCTTTCGCAAAGTTGTTGGCAGTATTGACAAAAATCCGAACTTTGGGAAATAGTTCGCCCAGGAAATTAACGGAATCGTCTTGAGAACAATTATCAATTACAATTAAATCGAGTTGCGATTCGGGATACGCAAGTTTTTGTAGAGATTTTAAGCAATCTTTCGTGTGGCGCAGACCGTTATAGTTGACTATAATTAACGAGCATATGGGCAGTGCAGTCATTCGATTTTAGATTTTAGATTTTAGATTTTAGATTGAGGAATTGAAGGATTGAAGGATTGAAGAACTTTCGATTTGGGATTGAATCATTGAAAATTTGAAGGATTTAGGATTTTAGATTGAGGAATTGAATAATTTTCGATTTTTGATTGAAGCATTGAAGCATTGAAGCATTGCTCTCGCGAATAAATCTGGGGCCTTGTGACCAAATTATTTTGGGTCATCTTTGATGCTTTATTTTTGTCGATCGAGCAATTGAGCGGTAATCTTCTCTAAAATAGCAGTATGTTGCTGCTGCACTGCTTTAATTTGCTCTATTTCAGACTGAAAAGTTGCGATCGCTCTTTGTTGAGTCTCAAGCTGTGCTGTAACTTCGGGATATTCGCTGCTGAATTCCGATTCAATTTTTTCAAAGATAGTTTGTTGATTTTCTTGCAATTTTTGCAATTGTGTGCTTAATGTATGCACGACCCGCGTATTAGCAAAATTGTAAATTACTTGTCGTTCGAGTACCGGTCTGAGCAATTTTCGGACTATTTTCCTAACGACGATGACTGCGGAACCGAGTCGCCTTTGGTAAGAGGTAATGGGGATATTATAAATGTCGAAACCTGCTTTTAAAAGGGCGATATCTTCGTCATCTTCATTTTGGGCGATCGCACTATTTTCTGTTCCCAACAGCGACAGCTCAGCAATACCAATTCGCGGCTCCAAAGTTTGCCGCAATTTATGTATTATCTGTTGAGTTGGTATTTCTTCGTACTCCAAACTTTCCTCTCCTTTAGATAACTTACTATGACTTATTATGGAACAGGAATCTTTGCTGTTTCCATCATTGTAACTAATTGTGGAACAGGCCGGAAAGCCTGTTCAAGGGCGGGCAGGATGCCCAACCCCTACTCCCCACAAAAAAATTCCTCTCTTGTTAAATCAGGATTATTGCTTCCGATATTGGCAATATCTCAATTTAAGCTATAGCAATCCTAAATCATTTGTGAATTTCTTACTCCCTCCCCGAACCCGCGGGGAGGGTTGGGGTGGGGTAAAAAGTTTACGACTCCTGCAAGGATTGCTATAACTCAATTTGACTGTCATCACCAATCATAAACCGCAGAGCTTTTGGACGAGCCGGTGCATTGGTGAGTTGAGCTCGCTGCCCGATCACGCTGTCAACAATTCGCTGGTGAATGCCAACTATTTTCGCCCCTTGCAATATTACACTGTGTTCGATATCAGCATCAATCATCGTCACGCGATCGGCAATACTGCTGTAAGGCCCGATAAAGCAATTTTCAATGCGGCAATTTTCCCCAATTACCACTGGCCCGCGAACTGTAGAATTAATGATTTCCGTTCCTTCTCCTATTTGCACTCGCCCGATAATTTGACTTTTCGCATCTACTTTTAATTCAGTTGAAGCTACGATACAGCTATCTAAAATGATTTGGTTTGCACTCAGCAAATCGTCTTTTTTCCCCGTATCCAGCCACCAACCCTCTAAATTGCAGGCTTCTACGTGTTTTTCCTGATTGATGAGCTGTTGAATGGCATCGGTAATTTCGAGTTCACCCCGGGGCGAAGGTTGAATTTGATCGATCGCCTCGTGGATAGTAGGAGCAAAAAAGTAAATCCCCACCAGTGCTAAATTGGACGGCGGAACCTTGGGCTTTTCTACTAACTGCAAAACTCGGCCTTTCTCATCAACTTTTGCCACACCGAAAGCAGAGGGATTGGAAACGGGACGCAGCATAATCAGAGCGTCTAGTTTCTGCGTGTTAAAAATCTCTAAAAACGGATCTAACTGATTCTGAATTAAGTTATCTCCCAAATACATAATAAATGGAGAATCGCCCAAAAACGGTCTGGCAACTTTTACCGCGTGAGCGAGCCCTGCCGGCTCTGCTTGCAAGATATAAGTAATTTTCGCACCGAAGCGAGATCCATCTCCTGTTTTCGTCTTCACCTCTTCCCCGGTTTCGGGACTAATAATAATCCCAATATCCGTAATCCCAGCCGCCACAATTCCTTCAATTCCGTACCACAGGATCGGCTTATTTGCTACAGGAACCAACTGCTTAGCACCCGTATAGGTGAGGGGACGCAAGCGTGTTCCTTTGCCGCCAGAGAGGATGAGTGCTTTCATCAGAAAAATGGGTAGAAACCCCGTCCTTTTAGGACGGCTTTACAATTGAATGGGGGGGGAGGATTAGTCCCCCGTTAAGCTTGCTACCGCCTTGGAACTACTAAATGCCGTGTACTTTTGTGCTGTACTTTCGTCGGGACAATTGCCGGCTGACACTGTTTGTCCTGTACGCATAGCAAGTGGCGGTAAGCCCGTGTGTATATCTCCCTTCGCTACTGACTATTCGAGAGGTTACAGACTAGGGAAGCATCCAGTAACGTCGTTCGGTGTACCACCACCAGATAGTTCAGTTTGGGTTCTTGACCCGCAAGCTAGACACTGTTTTAGTCTCAGATTTAAAAGGTGGTGAGCCTTTCTCTTCTTTGCCCCATGCCTTTAGGCTGGGGTTGGTGACTGGGTGAACTCTGAGTTATCCTTTAGGGTTTGCAGTGCTTGCTTGATTTGCCTGCACTTGTTCGCTCTCGTTGATTTTAAACCACCGCTACCCCGCTGGCAATAGTTGCCGTGTCTTCTGATACAAATGATTTATTTTGCTCAAACTTTTATAGTCCAGGACGCATAGAGTGTCAAAAACCGGGTTTCTTGCGGCAGGAAGCAGCTAAAAGTTGAGGTTTTTTGTCAACAAACCCGGTTTCTCAAGGTCGCGAGTGCGCCAGTTCAGATTTAATTGCGTACCCTTTTAATAGCGACCGTATCGGGCCATCAATTGACTACCACTATTGTTTTGATTTGTCAACCAAGCCCACATCTGATCGCCCAGACAAAAATGCCACCATTCGTTAGGATGCTGCTGAAAACCCGCAGCTATCATCGCATCTTTTAATATTTTCCTGCGACGGTGATATTCCTGTTTTTTCGGCTCCTTACTATTACAGAAATAATCTGGATAAGAACGTTCTGATATTTCATCAATCGGAGAACCCATATCAATTTGCCGATTGTTTTCATCCACTAAAGTTATATCTAAAGCTGCACCTGTACTGTGAGGGGGCGGCGTTGCGCGATCGAGGCTGGGTAGTGCCCAAAATTGATATACGTGTTCTATAATCACTTGGCGTTTGTCTTCGGAAACCGGAAATTCACAGCCTTGAGCTAGGGCAATTTGATTAAAAGTATAATCTACCATAAATTGCTGGACTTCCACCGGTCGATAAGCATCAAATATCAGAATTTTCCAATTTTGATAATTTTGCTGTAGCTGGGTTTGAGCGGCGATTAAACTATCTACAACTCCTTGCCGCAAATAGTAAGGCGAATCTGCTTTGCTATTGTGATAGGGAGCACCCAACTTTTGATAAGGGTGCGGCATTTCAAAGACAAAATGTTCTGTTGGAATAGGGACTAAAGGTTCGCCACATTCGTCGATCGCTATTTGCTGGTATGGTTTCATATCAAGGTGTTACCCTACTTTATGATTACTGATGAACTACAATACTCAGTATATGCTTTTCACTTGAGTCAGCCGCGCGGCAAATAGCAAAGCAGCTAGAATATCCTCATGTTCTAAATCGTCATAGTCATCTACAATTTCTTTAGCATTCATACGAGAACTGAGTAATTCAAGAATTAACTCTACTGGATATCGGAGACCGCGAATACAGGGTTTTCCGTGACAGATATTTGGATCGAGTGTGATGCGCTGCAAAAGTTCGTTTTCCATATTTTAGGAGCACATATTAAATATATCCTAACCTAAAGAGCGTAGCTTTGGATCGGTTTGTAGTAAGGACTTTAGTGCTTTCAATCTTCACCTAAAGTCCTAAAGTCCTTACAGCCAAAAAATCCTAACTTTGGCGGTAAGCAACTACCGCATAAAATGGATCGCCGCTTGGTATTCGCAGCATTTGCATAAAACTCGGCAAGTTAGGCTTGCGAACAATTACTTCCGGCTTACTAAATCCAGGTATATTTGCTCCTTTGACAGAATCAAAGTAACCCTTGACTAATTCTACCCGATCGCCCTCGGAACCTTCCCGCCAAGCCGCGATCGCCTTTTGATAAAACATCCGGTTAGAAAAGCTAAAAATTGCTACTCCACCAGGCTTCAATATCCGGTGAATTTCGGCAAAAACCGCATCTGGCTGCTGCAAATACTGTACCGAAACGCAGTTGACAACCGCGTCAAACTCTGCATCCGGCAGTGGCAATTTGGGATTTGCGTTCAAATTCTGCACGAAATAATGATTCAGTCTGCGATTTTTTGCCAACTCTTCTTCATTCATGCCGTGCCCTTCAACATGGGCAAATTGCATCTCGTCGGGCAAGTGAGAAACCCAACTGCTCATCATATCAAAAATCCGAGTATTCGGTTTCAGCCGTTCCCGATACAAATCGGTTAGTTGCTGAATGAATCCATCGTCTACGTGCGTTACAAACCGAGGATAGGAGTAGAACAAATTGTCGTCGGTGTCATCTAACTTGGTGCGCTGATTTCCTTGGAGTGGCATAACGTGCGATGTGCGATCGTAACTTTACTCTTCTTATTTTACTAATAATTAAGAAATGTAAACAGATTCCGCAGGATGGACTTCCGGCACTCGCCTACTCCAATTTTAAATCATCCCCTTCAGAGTCTACTCAGTATTTCTCTTATGCAGGACTCTGCTTCAGCCAGCTTGTCACCACAGATTCCGGCTCGTCTATCCGTTGATGCAGGACTAACAATAGCTGACCAAGCTGCTTCAAAATAAGGCATGAGCTTGCTCTTTATAGACGGATCGATCGACTGATCTTTTTTTAAATCATCACGCAGGCTAGACACTGCCCATTTGGCATCACTCATCATTGTTGTTTCGTAGGCTTCCAACACCTCGGATCTGGCTTCGCTTAATTGCTGAAGGATTTGATGCAATTTTTTTCTTTGCTCTTCGCACATCACATTCATCACTCCTTGAGAGACTAACTTATAGGAATAGAACAAATTATCGTCGGTATCCTCTAACTTGGTGTGCTGATTTCCTGGGAGTAGGATAACGTGCGATCGTAACTTTACTCTTCTTATTTTAGAAACACTTAAGAATTGTAAATAGGTTTGGCGAACATTTAGTCACCCGGACGATCATGCTGACCAAGAATTTCTTGATGGTACAAGCCCCCGGATTTATCCGTGGAATCAATCCAAAATCTAAAATCTAAAATCCTCAAGCCCCCGAATTTATCCGTGGGGTCAATCCAAAATCTAAAATCTAAAATCTAAAATCGAATGACTGCGCCTTAGCTGCGGCGATCTGATGTTTTCGGTTAAGGGCGATCGATCGCCCTTGCAATATCATCCGTGTATCCGTGCTATCGGTGTCGTGCTGTTGTTCTATTTTCTCTCTTTTGCGCTGGCGGCCGATCGAACTTTTTTCAACAACTACATCATGCTCGATCGCACATTCCAATCATTGCACTGACCAGTCTTCAAACCTCAATCCAGGGATTCTTTCAAAATCTCGACGATTCCGGGTAAGTAGAATACCGCTTTTTGCAAGTGCGATCGCGGCAATCCGTAAATCTTGCGTGCCAACGCGGATGTTTTGCCGCAAAAATTCCCTATAATAATTTTCAGCATCTCGATCGAAGTCAAGCAATTCAAATTCGGTCAGATAGTTGATGGTTTTTCGCAGACTTGCATAAGCTGATATTATTTCCTCCCCTGATGTCGCTCGTCTGATACGGTTAAGTCATCCATACATTTGCTCTTCAAATGTAACGATCGTAATGGCAATATCTTTTGGATTAACTGCCCTGACACGCTGCACTATTTGTGGATTCCCCTGCCCAAAAAGTGTGGCATGGTCTGTATCAAATATCCACAAAGTCACTTAGCTGTTTCCTACACCTCAATTTTATTGGTGGCTTCTGCCTCATCGAGTCGATCGTAATATTCTGCCATTTGTGCATTCCTGTCGCGGCGCAGTTCTGCAATATCTTCTAACATCTCATCAAAGTGCGGATCGTTTTTAAATGCTCCTGCCCACTTCATCAGAGGATTTTCCGCTTGGGGAATGTCTACTGTCAGAGAGACTATTTCGACTTTTTTTAGACGCTCGGTCAACAATCGGTGCAAAATTTTTAAAGCTTCTTCTTTAGTAGATCCTGAGCTTCTGCACTCTGGCAATTCCCAAACTATTGCGCTGTAGAGGTCTTCATCGTGCTTTTCAATTAGAACTTGATAAGTTAATTGGGTTAAAGGATTCGGAGTAGGGGTTAATACTGTGGCATTCATCTGTTTTTTCTGGTTGGTTATATTTGGCATTTTAACCCATTGTTTTTCAAACATCCAATTAATTCTTTTCGCAAGGCTTTCAATAGATGTCAGCGGTTCAGAAGGCCACCGCACTTAAAGCCTGCGGGATTTTAGCCTTTACCAATCATTCAAGGCTGCGATCGCAACTGCACTCTTACTCTGATTACATCTCAACCGTGAAAAATATAATTGCCAAGAAAACCCTTCTATGGTATACTAGAAGATTGTGAATATTAATCAAAAGTAAAGTAACAAGCCGGGAGAAATCAAAATGACACAGCAAACCCTGCACGGAACCAGCCGCAAAAGAAAAAGAACATCCGGTTTTCGCGCCAGAATGCGTACCGCAACCGGTCGATTGGTAATCAAAGCTCGCCGCAGCAAAGGTCGCCACCGCCTCGCAGTCTAGCACTGCATCAAGGTTGAGAGGCCTCAACGATCGCCCTACGCCATGTTGCCCGATACAAACCGACTTAAGCACCGAAAAGACTTCAGCGCCGTATACCGCAAGGGAATGCGCCGTAACTCGGCCCATTTCAGCTTAAAAGCTCTGCGTAAACCAAAAAGCGCCGACTTTGCGAAACCGACAGCCGAAAAATCCTTGCAGCCAACTCGCACAGGCATTTCCATCAGCCTGAAAGTCAGCAAACGCGCTGTAGTCCGCAACCGGATTAAGCGTCAGATTCGGGCAGCTTTGCGACAGCTATTGCCCCGATTAAAATTCGGGTGGGATTTAGTAATTGTCGTGCGTCCGATCGCACAAGAGTGCAATTATGCAGAAATTCTGCAAGAATTAGAGCAGTTGTTGGTAGAAGCCGAGGTACTAGATGGGAATTCGAGAGGAAGTATATTATGAAGGCGGCCCCGCGCCCGGAGACTTGATCCTCAATTTACTCCTGGGGCTGACTGTGGTGGGAATCCCCCTAGCAGTAGGAGCAATTGTCCGGGCTCTGTGGCTGCGGTATCGGATCACGAGCCGCCGAGTGTCCGTAACTAGCGGTTGGATGGGGGGCGAACAGACAGACGTTATCTACTCAGATATAGTCAAAATCGTCACAGTACCTCGCGGTTTCGGGACTTACGGAGACATGGTGCTCACCATGAAAAATGGCAGCCGCTTGGAACTCAGAGCTATGCCGAAATTTCGAGCAATGTATGACTACATTAACGAAAAACTGCCCGCAGCCGCTCAAAAAGCAAACGCGGCCCAAGCTAAATAACCGAACCGCTTTCACCCTGATTAGAGGCCCAATTCAGTGCGAGTATTGGCAAACTCATTAAAACAAACCCGCAGACCGGGCGGTCGATCGACGGGCAATGTCCTAAGATAGAGACAAAACCCTAAAAATTGAGGCGGCTCGCCTTCAGCGGGTAAAAATAGTTCTCAACAGCAAACATAGAGCACCTAAATTAACTCAAAGCGAATGGATTTCGGTATCTCGTTTCTCTCCAACAACCTCATGCTTCCGATCCTAGATTTTTTCTACGGGATCGTGCCAAGCTACGGTTTAGCGATCGTAGCTCTGACGCTCGTGATTCGCTTTGCTCTTTATCCTCTCAACGCAGGCTCTCTTCGCAATATGCGGCGCATGAAAGTAGCGCAGCCATTGATGAAAGAGCGAGTAGATCAAATTCAAAAACTCTATAAAGACAATCCTGCCAAACAGCAGGAGGAAATGAGCAAAGTATACAAAGAATTTGGTAATCCTCTAGCAGGATGCTTCCCCTTAGTGCTGCAAATGCCAGTGCTGTTTGCACTGTTTGCAACGCTCAGGGGTTCGCCGTTTTCTGACATAAATTACAGCGTTAACGTTCAAGTTTTGCCCAAAGAACAAATCGAAACTGTTCAACCGCAAGCTTTTGCTACACCGCCCCAAAATATTTACGTCACAGGTACTTTTCATGCTCCAGTTGTGGGGGTAATTCCAGGGGGCGACAAAATCGCAGTCGGCGACACAACAAAGATAAATTTTCAAACCCCAGAGGGCAAACCTCTAAAAGTTTTAGCTGCAGAAAATAAGAGCGAAATCGACTTTGAACCCGGCTGGAAAGTCATCAAAGGCGAAGAAGTGGTCAAGGTAGATGAACAGGGCAACATCACAGCCTTAGCGCCCGGTGAAGCCACAGTTCAAGGCACAATCCCCGGATTGGCTAGTAACAAAGGATTCCTGTTTATTGAAGCTCTAGGCCGCGTTGGCGCGATCGACTCAGACGGTACACTCCACTGGGATATTTTGGTGATGATCCTGGGCTTCGGCATCAGTTTGTACATCAACCAAACCCTTTCAGGACAAGCACAAGGGCCAAACGACAACCCCCAACAGGCTACAGTTAACAAACTGACGCCAGTCATATTTTCAGGGATGTTTTTGTTCTTCCCGCTGCCCGCCGGCGTGTTGATGTATATGCTGATTGCTAACATCTTCCAAACAGTTCAATCGTTTATTTTGTCGCGAGAACCGCTGCCCGAAAACCTCCAAAAAATAGTGGACGAAGCAGAGGCGAAAACCCAAAAAGAACAAGGATTAGATGCACTTCCCTTTGAGCCCAAGCGTTCTAAGAAAAAGGCTTGATTTTAACAACAATGAAAGACTCTCAAATGCAGCGCGGACAGGCATGGTTAGAAGAATTGCTACAACTGTCCGCAATTCCTTCAAAAGTGGTATGCGAACAACAAAAAGATTGCTATTGGATGACAATAGATGAAAGCAATCTGACTCCAGAACAAGTTGCAATCTTAGTCGGGCCAAACGGTAATGTAATAGATGCCATTCAGTACCTCTGTAACACGGTTCAGAATATAGGTCAGGAAGTAGAGGAGTCAATTCCTTATACAGTTGAACTAAATGGCTATCGCATCCGCCGCCAAGAGGAATTGCGATCGATGGCAGAGTACGCAGCAGATCAAGCCCGCTCGACGGGAGTTGAAGTGGAAATAAAATCGCTGTCTTCGGCAGAACGCCGTCAAGTCCACAGCTTTTTGAGCGAATGTGAGGATATAGAAACTTACAGTCAAGGACAAGAACCCGATCGGCGTTTGGTAGTGCGGCTGCGCTGACGCTAAATCAGGAAGAAGGAAGAAGGAAGAAGGAAGAAGTTAAAAATTAACTATTCCTTTTGACCTTTGAATTCAAGAAGTAGGAAGGCAAAAGATTATGGAGACAATTTATATCCCTCATCTCCTCACAAAAAGTGAGCGGAAAGAGGTCATTGATTTTGAAGAATTTATCCCCGATTTAGAAACTCTTACTCCGGTGCGAGGACGACTGCAAGTGACTCACCAAGGGAATTATCTTGAGGTGAAGGCGAAAGCAGAAACAATAGTTACTCTCACCTGCCACAGATGCTTGAAACAATACAATCATCGTTTGGCACTCAACTCATCGGAACTAATCTGGCTTGAAGAAACAGCAAATCAAACAGATTCCAGTCCTGCCGAAATAGAAGTAGCTTTAGAAGATTTGGTGGAAAATTTGTCCCCAGGTGGCTATTTCTCTCCGGGCGATTGGGTGTACGAGCAAATGTGTTTGGAACTGCCGCACAAACAGATATGCGATATTGAATGTCCGGGAATTTCTTTAACTGATGATGCCAATACAGAAAGCACCGAAACAGTCTCAGACAGTCGCTGGGCGTCTCTGGAAGCACTTAAACGGCAATTGCCTTAGTCAGTTGGCAGTGGGCAGTTGGCAGTGGGCAGTTGGCATTAGCTAATAAGAAATAAGAAATAAGAAATAAGAAATAACCACTGACAACTAACAACTAACCACTGACAACTGACTAATGACTATTTTTAGCGACGAGTTTGAACTACTCCTGCGATCGCGCTACCCCCTAATTTACATTCCCACACGGGAAGAAGAGCGCGTAGAAGCGGCGATCGCCCAAAGTGCCAAAAAACAAGGTTCTCGCGCCGTCTACATCTGGGATTTTGTGGACGGCTACCAAGGCAATCCCAACGATACAGGTTTTGGCAAGCGCAACCCGCTGCAAGCTTTGGAATTTCTAGAAAAATTACCCGCCACCGCGCCGGCAATTTTTATTCTGCGCGACTTTCAGCGGTTTTTGGAAGATGTCTCGATTTCCCGCAAGCTGCGGAATTTGGCGAGACTCCTCAAATCAGTACCCAAAAATATTGTCATCATATCTCCTATAGTTTCGATCCCCGAAGACCTCAGCGAAGTGATGACTGTTTTGGAGTTTCCCCTGCCTGCGGCGGCGGAAATCAAAATTGAGGTAGAAAGGCTATTAGGGGCTACCGGACAAGCCATTGAAGGGCGTTTGCTGGACGAAATAGTACGCTGCTGTCAAGGGCTGTCGATCGAACGAATCCGTCGAGTTTTGGCCAAGGCGATCGCCACCAGAGGCGAACTCCACCCCGACGACGCGGAACTGATTTTAGAAGAAAAGCGCCAAACAATTCGTCAAACTCAAATTCTGGATTTTTACCCAGCCCGCGAAAATATCTCCGATATCGGCGGTTTGGACAATCTCAAAGAATGGCTGCTGCGGCGCGGTGGTGCTTTTTCCGATCGAGCCCGCCAATACGGTTTGCCGCATCCCAGAGGTTTGTTGTTAGTCGGAATTCAAGGAACCGGAAAATCCTTAACAGCAAAGGCGATCGCCCACCACTGGCATTTGCCTTTGCTGCGGTTGGATGTCGGGCGCTTGTTTGCCGGATTAGTCGGAGAATCGGAATCCCGCACCAGGCAAATGATTCAGCTAGCGGAAGCTTTGGCCCCCTGCGTGCTGTGGATTGACGAGATTGACAAAGCTTTTGCGGGATTGGACGGTAAAGGGGATTCCGGGACAACCAGCCGGGTGTTCGGGACATTTATTACTTGGTTGGCAGAAAAAACTTCGCCGGTGTTTGTAGTCGCAACAGCCAACAACATCCAGTCTTTGCCGCCAGAAATGCTGAGAAAAGGC
The DNA here is from genome assembly GCF_036700545.1 of Microcoleus sp. SVA1B4. Lineage (NCBI taxonomy): Bacteria > Bacillati > Cyanobacteriota > Cyanophyceae > Oscillatoriales > Microcoleaceae > Microcoleus > Microcoleus sp. SVA1B4. The sequence goes on along the minus strand of NZ_JAUBPB010000025.1, from coordinate 57,274 downwards.
AGGTTTGACGAAATATTTTTTGTGGGTTTGCCCAGCCAGGAGGAACGGCGGGCGATTTTTGAGGTACATTTGTTGCGGTTGCGATCGCACAGCATCAAAAATTACGATGTAGAGCGCTTGGCTTACGAAACTCCCGATTTTTCAGGGGCCGAAATCGAGCAAACTTTGATTGAAGCAATGCACATTGGGTTTAGCCAAAATCGAGACTTTACCACTGATGATATTTTAGAATCAGCTAGTCAGATGGTGCCCTTAGCCAGAACGGCTCAAGAACAAATCCAGTTTCTCCAAGATTGGGCTGCTGCTGGGAAAGCTCGCCTTGCTTCTAGATACGGCAGTCTGAGCCGCCGGATTCAGGGTTAACCTTTTGAAGTCAGTAGTCAGTTGTCAGTAGCCAGTTGTCAAATTTTACTCAACATTCAGCATTCAACACTCAACAGTCAACCTTCTTCCCTCTCCCCTCTGCCTTCTGCCTTCTGCCTTCTGCCTTCTGCCTCCTGCCTTCTGCCTGACATCCGTTACATCCGTTACATCCGTTGCCGAACTTCCTTCATTTGCGGTTTTATGAACACTGTATATAGCGTTTTCAAATTTTTAGTGGGTTTTCTGCTCGCGATCGTCCTGATGGCAGGTGCTAGCGTGGCTGCTGCACTTTACTTTGCCGCTAAGCTAACTACTATCCCCGAAAAACCTGTTTTTTCCAACGACAAAACACCAGCTCAGGTTGCGGGCGCGGCGCCGAAGTCAACAGCCCAGGCTAGCCCTGTTTCTACATCTAGCGATGCCCCGTCTCCCAAACCGCTGGAACCGGGAGCTTACCGCGCGATGGTGACTCAGCCGATCGGCTTAATTCTCCGCGATACTGGTAGCCGAGACTCGAACCGCATTGGCGGTGTTGCTTACAAGGAAAGAGTCGTAGTTTTGGAAGAGTCGCCCGACAAAGAGTGGCAGCGAATTCGCATTGAGGATGGCAATCGCGAAGGTTGGGTCAAAGGTGGCAATACTGAAAGAATTGAGGGCGAATAGGAATTAGATAACAAATATACTCATCTCATTGTGAGGGCAGCGAACCAATCGCAGTGTGAAAATTGTTCACCAACGCCGGGTTTTTTCCTGTGTATTGTTGCCAATAGCGAGATACACATTTATCACAAAAAGTCAAGTTAAATTTATTTTCGATATTTGAGATTGCAGTTTGATGCGCTGAGACTGCGGGTGCGATCGCCCCTGCAACATCCTGAATTTGACATAAAAGCCCAGCAGACAAAAGGTTTCAATAGCTAAAAGTCAACAGAAAAACTCAATAATACATAAACCTAACTTATGTAATTCAGGAGAGTATGTTAAGAAAATTAGCAAAATTTTAAGGTTAGTTGCAAAACCCAGGCTGTTGTCACCGCTGAACAGGTAAGAGTGGTAGCTTGGATTACAAGATGTAAGTTTTCAGCTATTCAGCTACCAACAATAAAAAATATGTACGACAAACGTCCCGATCGAGATTTGGCGACTGCTGCTGTTACTGCGGCTTTGGGAGCTGGGGTCGTTACCTCTTTTGCCGTGAGCAGAGGGCAAAACCCGCTGGTAGCCATCGCAATTACTGTTTTTGCAGCGGGAGTAGCTGTAATTTGCGATCGGTTCGGCTTAATTTAAGCGAGCGTCGATTTTTTAATACACAGTCAACTTACGAGATGTTACACCATTCTCAATAAGCTTTTTATGAACAGGCAAGAAGCCTATTCCACAAGAAAATTCACTCTTTGTGGAACAGGCATCTTGCCTGTTCTTAAGAATGATGCAAGATGTGAGCTTATCAAAAAATCCCCGCCCTATTTGCAACTAGCAAAAGTGGGGATTTTTAGTGGCTAGTTTTTGGGTTAATCAGCGGTACTTTCCTAGACGCACTCGCCACATCAAGAAGCCGCGTTTCTTAACAAAAAACCTGCGGTTTCAAACTCTTTACCCGACAACAAATTAAGGTGATGACAGCCTGCGCGCAACTCTTGTGGTAATTTCTGCAGCAGCCAGATAAAATATTAGCCACCACTACCCCAGAACTTATTGTCTTTCGGGCTTAAAGGCTAAGACTATGCCTGCAAACTTTTTTGTTGAGTCTCGCGTCTCTAGAAGCAGCGATGCTATCTTGGTTGTTACCTGTAATTATTTTTGACTGTAAATTTTTTATAAAAACGGGTGCTTCGCGCTTTCCCAGTAGAACTTAGCGTTGATAGAATCCAAGCCAAGCGTGCTAAAAATAATTTTTGGCAGTTTGCTCACACAATCCACCCACAATTTCACACTAAAAAATTATGGAATCTCTTGCTTACCTCGAACTTGCTCTTGTTTGCGAAGCACCCCCAGAGTCGAAAATTTTTGATCGGCCCAATTGGCAAAATCTATCGAGTCAGAGTTACGTCCGTTTGCTGTCTCTGGCTTTGATGCTGTCGGTTTTGAGTGCAGCAGGTGCGGCTTTTGCTCAAATAGATCCGGGATATCCCAATGTGCGAGCGATTCAAGACAGGTTGCGGGAACTCGGTTATTTTCCCAGATCATCGACAGGTCAACTCGGCCCGGTAACAAAACAGGCGCTGACTAACTTTCAGCGAGACTATCAACTGTCGCTGACTGGTAGGCCCGATCGAGCTACTGTGATCGCACTCAACAGTTTTGCCAGGGATGACGATCGACCTTTTAATACTATTTATACAAATTATCGGGAGCTGCGTTTTGGAGACGCGGGTGCAGGTGTTTCGGCACTCCAGCGCAGGTTGAAGCAGCTAGGCTACTTCAGCGCCCATCCCACAGGGAGTTTTCGCGAAGTTACTCAAAATGCGGTTAGATACTTCCAGCGAATTAATCGACTGCGGGTGACTGGAATTGCCGATAGGCAAACTTTAGCTTTGCTGTTTGGTTCCACCCGGCCGATTCCCCCCGTTACTCTTCCGGGGGATATTTCGGGAAATGGCGGTTGCAAGGGGCTGCGGTTCGGGGACAGAGGGGCGACGGTAGACTTGATCCAGCGGCAATTAAAAGCTTTGGGCTATTTTGAAGGCGGCGTTGACGGCAAGTTTCGGGAACGCACTCTCTACGCTGTGACTCGTTTTCAGCAAGATTACAATCTCGTTTCTGACGGCTGCGCTGACACTGCTACTTTGACTGCTATAGATGCCCAGATGAGGCAAGCTCAAATTACCTCATGGACTGAGGAAGATGATCAACAGAGTAATGCCGGAGATTTTCTGGAGTTGGGCGACAGAGGCCGAGAAGTAGAATTTGTCCAGCGGCGGCTGCAAGAATTGGGTTATTACAGGAGCCAGATTCACGGTTGGTTCGATCGACCAACTCAAGCAGCTTTGATCCGCTTTCAGAGAGATAGCGGGATGTTCGGGACTGGAAGAGTCGATCGCAGCACTCGATCGGCTTTGCGGCAAGGCAACAGGCAGGCCTCCGCGCCTGTGCCGCAAATTGCCGCTGGTTTGCGACGGGGCGATACTGGGCCTGCTGTCCGACAACTTCAGTCTGCGCTCAGAAGTCTGGGCAAAAACCCCGGCCCGGTGAACGGAGTATTTGGAGCCGAAACCGAGTTTGCCGTGCTGTCGTTTCAGCAGGAACGCAATTTGTCACCGGCGACGGGTATTGCCACTCCGGCGACTTGGGCTGCGATCCAAAATGGATTAGCTGGGCGGGTAGCTGTTCCTGCTGTTCCAATTAGCAGCAGTTTCAACTCTCGTCGATCGAGCATTCAGCAATTACAAAGGCGGCTGCAAGACCTCGGCTTTTACACAGGCTCGATCAGCGGAGTTTTTGATACTTCGACGAGAGATGCCCTTGATCGAGCTCAGCGCAGTTACGGGGTCAGCAGCGACGATTTGTTGAGCCAAACTTTTTAGCCCCAGCCTTGCGACTACATCAAAGAAATCGGGTTTCTGCTTTCCGACTCATTCCTGAAATGATGTATTTTTCCTAAGAAACCCGGTTTCCGCGTAACTGCGATCGCACTTGGGCTACCGATTTTTGTTAAAAATTGTAACAAGTCGTACTTGAAATGCGAAAATAGTGTAATCTCACTCGATTGAATCCGGGGCGCTGCTGCCGTTTTGGGCGATCGACCTCGGACAAGACCAATTGCTGGAAACCAAAGACGGCCATCCCATCCGCAAAGCTTCGTGGCACACCGTATGAATGGTTAGCTGGCAGTCTAGCAGGTGCAACCCGGACTTTTCAGCTTGCTTCATGCCAATTTTCAAAATCGAATCGTTGTTAAATTCGATCGTTCTGTTGCACTGAACGCAGACTAGGTGGTGGTGGTGATGCGGGTAAGGCTGGTTTATTTCATAGTGTTTGTGACCTTCTGCTAGTTCGAGTTCGCGGAGGAGGCTCATCCTTGCCATTAACTTTAAAGTTCGGTAAATGGTGGACAAGCTAATGTTTTCGCCGCGATTTTTTAACAAAGTGTACAAATCCTCGGCACTCAGGTGATTGCCTTTGGGGAGGTTCTGAAACACGTGCAAGATGGTTTCCCGTTGGGGAGTCATCCGCCAGCCTTTGTCATTGAGTTCGGATTTGAATGAGGACGCGGTATAAAGTGCCATAGTGACCCTCTCAAGAAAGTCTGCCTATTGACAATAATACACAACGATCGAGATATTTTGCAAATATCGCAGCTTATTGAAAAAAGATTGAGGAAAAAATTTGGTTTTTGATATTGTTTGACTTTTAACCAGCTTTATGACTGAAATCATCCAGGATACAAGCCCCCGAATTTATCCGTGGGGTGAATGCTTCAATTCTAAAATCTAAAATCTAAAATCTAAAATCTAAAATCGATTGACTTGCTGCAGAGGACAGAGAAGTTGTTGAGAAGTAAATATTTTTACTTCTGCCGAATGCCTCATGCCTTCTGCACAAGTGCCGAATGCCTTGCTCCCTGATTAATCGCGCTGACTGACCGCCCAAATTTAAGTTAGAGACTCCAGATAGTCGCGGACGCGGTTGCGACGCTTAGGTTGGCGGAGTTTTTGCAAAGCTTTGGCTTCAATTTGGCGGACGCGCTCGCGGGACAAGTCGAGGGCACGACCGATTTCTGCCAGCGAATAGGGGTGTCCGTCACCCAAACCAAAGCGCATCAGAATTACATCTCGCTCGCGGCTGGTCAAATCTGCCAGCAGTTGCTGCAAGTCGCGGTGCAAAGCTTCTCGCATCAGCATTTCTTCTGGGGAGATGCTGTCGGTTTCGAGCAAGTCGCCCAACTCTGTATCTTTTTCGTTGCCCACTTTAGTTTCCAAAGAAACAGAACGGGGAACGCGCAGCAAAACTTCTCGGACTTGCGATGCCGTCATGTCCAACTCGACAGCGATGTCTTCGATCGTAGCTGTCCGACCTTTTTCTTGAGAAATTTTGCGCTGGGCTTTTTTGATTTTGTTAAGTTTTTCGGTGATGTGGACGGGGAGGCGAATGGTGCGGCTTTGAGTGGCTATAGCCCGCGTAATTCCCTGCCGAATCCACCAGTAGGCATAGGTGCTAAACCGATAGCCCCGCGTCGGGTCAAACTTTTCTACAGCTCGCTCCAGTCCGAGAGTACCTTCTTGTATTAAGTCGAGCAATTCTAAACCGCGATTTTGATATTTTTTCGCCACCGAAACCACCAGGCGCAGGTTCGCCTTAATCATGTGGTCTTTAGCTTCGACGCCTTCAGCTTGAACTCTTTCGATCGTCTCAACCGTCATCTCGGCTAACTCGGCCCACTGGCGCTTGCCTTCGGCCATAATTCGCTTGAGTTCTGGCACGTCACCGACGCCGGCAGTTAATGCCCAGCGTTCCAAGGAAGGTTTGTGTCCCAACTGTGCGGACAAGCGATCGCGCACTTCAATTAAATGCACGAAACGCGCAATTAGCCCTTCTTCCTGGGAGGCGACGGTGTTGCGTAATTCCAGCAATTTGATATAGCGCTGAACTTTTTGAGCTTCCGAGACTTCTTCGTCTCTACCCAAGAGACGAACCCGACCTATTTCTTGGAGGTACAGGCGCACTAAATCTGTAGTGCGACGGTTGGCATTTTTTTGCAATTTGGCTGCTGGGTCTGCATCTTCTGTCTCTGCTGGGTCTTGGTCGAGCAGTTCGTCTCCAGCTTCTTCAACATCTTCATCCAACACATCACCTGGCAAGGGATTGACTCGCAGTTGTTCGTCGAATTCAGCTTCAGCGTAAAAAGAGGTGGCTGGCATAGTGATTTTCTCAGTGGCTCCGGTGAAAAGATGCTACGCTTGGCGGTTATTTATAATTAAGATGCCCACTTGGTTAAGACGAAGCATCACCGCTTTGTGTTTCTTTAGTAACTTTCCTGACTTTTCTGCTGTTGGAGAGATCGAACTTTTGCTGCCCCACTTGTTTTACCAAGATTCTGGAAAACGCTAAGAACTTTCTGATGTAACAGGTTGAAGGCCCGAAAAGTGTGCTTTACTTCTTTGTTTATGTAGCTAGTATAGATAGTGACTCGCTATAAACAAGTGACGTTAGTCAGAAGTTAAGTTAATCTTCATCACCGATAAGCTGGTTCCCGATCACTTCGGAAAATTCGCCATTTTTTTAATAAAACTTTATATAACTCCGCGCTGTTGATTAAATACGCTGCCGTGAGCGCAGAAGTTTAATCCATTATAGAATATGGGTTTCAGAGTTGCTAGAGTCCCCAGTACCGAGTTATTGGCTGACGCAAAAACCGGGTTTCTCGATGTCTTTTGCGTAAGTCATGAGTTTGAGGGGGCGATCGACCGATAATTGTTTTGCTATGGGCTGCGGCTTCGGGCTTAACATCAGGCCGAGAACCCCAGCATCAGAAACGGGGTCTTTTGCACCATGCCGTCACAGAAAGCGCAGGTTTTTCGTTGCTGTTGACTCGATCGGGTCTTAAAGTCCTGGACGCATGGGTGCGTCGAAACCGGGTTTTTTAACCAAAATACTTGATTAAAGCCCTAAATCTCGGTTAAAAAACCCGGTTTCTTTGTGGGCGAGTGGCTCAATCCTATCTTACTGAGAATGGTGCTATCCTCTTCGAGGGCTTCGCTAACGGTCGCGAGTCAACTCAACTTAAAATTGCTAGCGTGGGTAAAGTTTCATCAGTTCCCTCACCTGTTCGGCGTGATAGGAACTGCGAGTTAAGGGAGAAGCGACAACTTGCAAGAATCCCAAAGATTCGCCAAACTTTCTCCAAGCATCAAACTGTTCTGGAGGCACAAAGTTTTCTACGTTCAAGTGCTTTTGAGTCGGTTGCAGATACTGTCCAACTGTTAAAATATCGCAGCCCACAGCCCGTAAGTCCTGCATCGCCTCCCGAATTTCGGCGTCTGTTTCTCCGAGTCCCACCATGATGCCGGATTTGGTGTAAACCCCAGGTGCGAGTTGGCGGCTTCGCTGCAATAGTTCCAAGGTGCGATCGTACTTTCCTTGCGGCCGCACCTTGCGGTAAAGTCGCTTTACGGTTTCGGTATTGTGGTTGAGTACCTCTGGGCGGGCTGCGAGAATAATTTCTAAAGCTTGCCAGTTGCCACACAAGTCGGGAATCAAAACTTCTATAGTTGTATCGGGCATCGCCGATCGCACTGCTTGAATGCACTCGACAAACTGAGACGCGCCCCCATCCGGCAAATCGTCCCGGTTGACAGAGGTAATCACGACGTGGTTGAGTTTGAGCCGCTGCACTGCTTGGGCCAATCTTTGGGGTTCTGTAGGATCTAAAGGTTGGGGCTTTTTCTCAAAATCAATGTCGCAGTAAGGACAGGCGCGGGTACAAGCCGGGCCCATAATCAAAAATGTCGCAGTACCTGCGTTGAAGCATTCGCCGATGTTCGGACACGAAGCCTCCTCGCAAACCGTATTCAGGGATAAATCCCGCAAAATTTCTTTGACGTTGCCGACGCGCTCCCACTGGGGGGCTTTAACTCGCAACCACTGGGGCTTAACTGTCACGTCTGTCTCCGCCTGAGTAGTGTTTTACAAATAATTATATACGAGGTTGCTAAATTTTTACTTGAATGTGATAAGCTTAAAATCTAGTGACTAATTTCGGGATGTAGCGCAGCTTGGTAGCGCACCTCGTTCGGGACGAGGGGGTCGCAGGTTCAAATCCTGTCATCCCGATTATAAAATTAAATTGGATATGCCCCAGCAAGTGAGTGTGTTTTGGGCGATCGTCCGGGTGTGTAGATTTGTGGTACGCATAAATTAGTCGATCGGGCGATTCCCTACGGGATAGCTGCGCTTCACGGGCGTGTTAATTTTCCTTGGCTAAAAAATTAACTGTAGCGACTGTTTTGGCAGAGGGAATTATAGAATAAAACATAAACAATCAGAGCAGCAGTAGAGAGTAGAGAACAAGTCTTTGCCTTCTCCCTCTGTGATGATTTGGGACAGTGTTTTATCACAGGTACTTGCTTAATACTGAGAACTTTGACCAAGGTTTGAAACCGGAGGCAAGTATAAATACTGCAATAATCTATAAATATTGCAATAATTCTTAAATACCAGTTCATCAAGATTTACATCTTGAGATATATGAATTAATAGCTGAATGAGCTTATAATAAAGTTAATTGTTAGCTTGTCTAAAACTAACCCAAAAACCGGAGGATATTCCAATGCAAATAAGTGGCAAAGCCTTCGGCTCCTGCTCTCGCTGCGAAACAGTACCCGAAAAAATAGAGGGTAGGGGAGGTCTATACCTATGGTTTCCAGTATCGCACACGCTGACCAAGGTTATTTCTGCCCTAACCAAGGCTGAATTTGAATTCTGCCTGTTAGAAGAGAGCAAGTGTTTGTACATTATGCTTGAGGGAATAGCCAAAGAAAATTTTAACGCCCTAGCATCATCGGTGCTGACAACTCAAGAGTTGAAAGAGACAAAAGTTTTGTGGATGCGCGAAGTTGAACAGCCAAAACTTAGCGATTTTTATCGCAGCACTTCCTTAGACTCTTTTATTAATTTGACTAACTCTGATTGGCTGTTAGATTTATTGTCCGAAGAACGCATTACTACACATTTTCAGCCCATTGTTTATACCTCAGATACGTCTAAAATTTTTGCCCACGAAGCGCTGCTCCGAGGAATTGACGAGCAAGGAAACTTAATTTATCCAGGTCGGATTTTTGCCCAAGCAGAATCAGCAGGCCTAATTTTTCAACTAGATGTTTTAGCCCGGACTCGCGCTATCCGCGAAGCCCATGTTTACGATATCAAAGAACTACTTTTTATTAATTTTTCTCCAACTTCAGTTTACGATCCCGCTACGTGTCTGCGAAGGACAGTACAGGCTATTGATGAAGCGGGAATTCCTCACAGCAAGATTGTTTTTGAAGTAGCGGAATCTCAGCACCCTCCTGATATGGATCACTTGATTAATATTCTGAGGTTTTACCGAGAAGCGGGATTTTTAATTGCCCTGGACGATTTTGGCAGCGGTTCTTCTAATTTAAATTTGATGCACCAACTGCGTCCAGATTTTATTAAGTTGGATATGGAATTGATTCGGAATGTCCATCAAGATTATTATAAGGCACTAATTACTGAAAAGATGTTAGAAATTGCCGCTCAATTAGAAATTAAAACTATTGCTGAAGGTGTGGAAACTTTGGAGGAGTTTGAGTGGGTGCGACAACGGGGAGCAACTTTTGTTCAAGGTTATTTGATTGCTAAGCCGACTTCTCCGCCGATCGCACTTACAAGCTATATTGGTGCTCAACCACTACCTATTTCTGCTTAAATGGTTTTCAGGTGCGATTTTGCGTTACATTTGCTCATTACCAGGCAGAGCCTGGTAACGAGAATTACTAGCACTTTAAACGCTCAAATTGCGCCGCAGAAAGCTTTCTAAGGATTCCATTTTCATGCTGTAGATTGATTCCAAGTTTTGCACTTCTTCGGGAGTACAGAAATACTCGTTACCCAGCAATACCCGCAAAGTTCCTAAGTCTTTTTGAGCTTGAGGATTCAATAAACCCAAGGCATTTCTCAAACCGTCAAACACCATCAGTGGCGGGTTGATTACCATCGGTTCGCGCTTGAATAAGCGTGCAAAAATGCGGGGAATGTCGTCTCTTGTCAGCACATCCGGGCCACCGACTCGCAGAATTTGGTTGCGGGCGCCCTCGACTGTTGCCGAATCTACTGCAATCTTTGCTAAGTCGTCGGTACTGACAACAGAGGTGCGGTTTTTGCCGTCGCCAATCAGCAGGTAAAGTCCGGTTTCTCGAAATCTTTCTGCTAGGGGTAACAAGCTGGAAGCAAAACCGGCAGGCCGCAAGATTGTATAATTCAATCCGCTGTTTTGCAGGTATTTTTCTACTTCTCGCTTGGCTTTGAATACTGCGGAATCTTCGTATCCCCGATCGACTCCGAGTACCGAAAGAAAGACAAAGTGCTGCACTCCGGCTTCTTTGGCGCAGTCGATCAGTTCTATGTTAGCGCGGTAGTGTACTGCTTGAACGTCGCCCCCGGTGCCGTGGGTGCTGATGATGTACTGCACTCCTTGGCAGGCTTTTTTAATATCTTTGTCTTGTTTTAAGTCGCCGATAAAAATCTCAGCGCCTCGGTTTTCTAGTTCTGAGTAGCGAGATGCGAGGCGAACGAATGCGCGGACAGGCTTTTCTTGCTGTCTGATTTCTCGTACAATTCGGCGGCCTAGTGCGCCTGTTGCTCCGGTTACTAAGAACATGATTTTTAGTTGTTGGTTGTTACTTACATCTTGCACTTTTCTCAATAACAGGCAAGATGCCTGTTCCACAAATAGTTAATTTTCTTGTGGTGTGGGCATCCTGCCCGCCCCTCCAAGATTTATTGAGAATGGGGCAAGATGTCAATTGTTATTAACCTTATAACTTATAAATCAAATTTCGACAATTACGGGGGCGTGGTCGCTGGGTTTGATTAATTTTCTGGGAGCAATGTCTATTGTACAGTTTTTTGCTTGTTCGTACAGGGGAGGGCTGAGATAATGGTGGTCGATTCTCCAGCCGTTGTTGCGGGGAAATGCGGCGGCGCGGTAGTCCCACCAGCTATAATGGCCGCCTTCTGAGGTGAATTTGCGAAAGGGGTCGTTTAATCCTAATTCTATGATTTCTGTGAGTGCGAGGCGTTCGGCTACTGATAGGCCGACGGAGTTAGCATTAGCTTTAGGATTGTGGATATCTCGATCGTCCGGGACGATGTTGAAGTCGCCGCAAATACACAAGTTGGGGGATTTATCTAGTGCTATTTTGAGGTATTCTTGCAGCAGTTTGAGCCACTTTAGCTTGTACTCATATTTCTCGCTGCCAACTTCGGAACCGTTGGGAACGTATACGCAAATAATGCAAATATCGTCTATAACCCCGGCTATTAGGCGTTTTTGTTCGTCAAACATACCTGTGGCTTCGTCGCCGAGAATGGGGGCAAATCCGGTGCTGATTTGCGTTAGGGGCGATCGACTAAAAATGGCGACGCCGTTGTAGGATTTTTGACCGGAAATGTAGCAGTTGTAGCCAAGGTTGGTGAAGGGTTCTAGGGGGAAGTCTTTATCGGGAACTTTGGTTTCTTGGAGGCAGAGAACGTCTGGGGAGTTTGTTTGCAACCAGCTAGTAACGTGTTCTATGCGGGTGCGGATTGAGTTGACGTTCCAGGTGGCGATTTTCATTAATACAGTAATCCTAAAGGTGAGGTTATAGGGAGAGCGATCGCACCTATTTTAACCTATTTGATTCCCGTTCAACTCACTTGATTTGATAAATGTAAGCATCTTCGATCCACGTCTGATTAATCCGATTATTTGTCAATCTTCTGCCAGATAAGTCTAAATTCCACTTTTGCTGTTCCTGACGTAAGCCCTCAATTAAGTCATGTTTTGGGCTGACTGCTACAAGTGCTGTCCAATCGATTTTCAATTCAGGTTTAACTTCGCGAAAGACTGACAGAATTTCCCCATAAGTTTTAAGAGGCCCTTCGCTATCGTACAGAGGTGAGGTGAGCATCAGCCGCCATGTTTCTGGTTCTGGTGCGTAGTTCCAGAGAGCAGAGTCAACTGATAGATTTGCTGCATTTAGAGCGTCTATTAGTCTTTGACCTTCTGCTATTTCGTGACTTAATAATGTTGCTGTAGCCATTGTAAAACTCCGTGAGTGGGGTCAGTGATTGCTGAATAAATGCAGATTCAGGACTTACGCATCAATATCAAAGAAACCGGGTTTTTTACCAAATTCTAGGCAGGGATGCAGTATTTTCGTAAAAAACCCGGTTTCTGCCTCCACGACTAAAATTGATAAGTTTATCAGTTTTTGCTTCTGGTTTTGTTGATTATATATTCTCTGATTACTGGCTCGATCGTAAAGTGCGATCGCCCGTTTTGTTTTACAGTTTCAACTAATGACCGTCGTCCTAAAGATTGCATGACTTTCAAGAGTTCGGGCGGTGATAATTGCAGGTTTTCTGGTATTTTTGAGATGTCGGCAGGTTCGGGGGTATTGGCTAGCCATGCGATCGCCTGTTGTTCGGATGCGGTTAGGCGATCGAAATGCTGGTGCAGGAGTGATTCTAAGTCACCTAAGAATAGGGTATCATAGGAAAGGAATTCGGAAACGCTACCGCCGAATAAGTCTTGAATTAATGTGGCAACTATATTTAACCATAAGGGATTGCCTCGGTAAAGGTCGATCATTTCTGACCATTTATCCGGTTCTGCTAATCCTTTTTCTGTGAATATTTCTTGTGCTTCGGGGCCTAAACCGTTGAGTTGCAGAGATTTGCAGGGGCGGTTTTCGCCTTCTAAGGCGGCTATTTCTCTGGGTTTTTCCCAACTCAGGAGGATTAAGCAACTGTTGTGGGATGATTCTGTTATTTGTTTGAAGAATGCGCCGTAATTTTCATATCCAGGTTCGTAATTTCCTGCGAGTTGTCCGCTGCGGAAAATGGTTTGGATATCATCGAGGATGATGAGACAGCGGTGCGATCGTAAATAGTTGATTACCCCCCCCAACCCCCCCTTGCTAAGGGGGGGAGAAAGAGGTTGAATCTCTTCGCCGCGCCTGAGAGAAAGAGGTTGAATCTCTTCGCCCCCCCTTGATAAGGGGGGGTTGGGGGGGTTAGTTTCTTGCTGCTGGGAGAGGAATTTAATTAAGTCGGTTTGGAGTGATGCCAGGGGTGGAGAGTTGCGGAGACTTCGCCAGATGATGTAGTCGAATTCGTGTTGAATTTGTGGGATTAGTTGGAGTGTAAGGGCGGTTTTGCCAATACCGGATAAGCCTAAGATGGTGATGAGGCGGTTGCGGCCTAAAATCCAGTTTTCGAGGGTGGTGAGTTCCGATGTGCGGTTATAGAATAGGTTGGGTTCTGGTGCATCGGATAAGTCTAATCGCTGTTTGGGCTGAGTTTTGCTAGAGGTGTCCTGATTTTTATTTTCTAAGTTTGGGGTTTCTAAGGATTCAGGATGGTTTGCACAAACCTTAAACTTACCAACTTGTGCATTGTCGCCAAAATGTGATGAAACTATCGAAAATAGCCATCTTTCCACTGTATATGCAAAGTTAGATTGATTGATGTCTTCACCTAATGTTTCTGATAGAAGTTTCCATAATTTTGCTGCAACTTTCTTGACATGAGCTTCGCTACGGTGGCAGTTGGTGGCAATTTCTGGGTATTTCTGGCGTTGCCAAGTGCCTCGCAATATACCTTCTTGTAGATGGTTGAGGTGTTTTTCTGTCTTAGCGAATACGAGATCGTCAGCCACTTTTAAGACTTCTTCAACGTCCATAGGTCGAGTCAGGGTTTGGGTTTGGCCTATTGCGATCCTACTTTATCCTACGGTTTGATACTTTAGCAACTAAATCCTACTTTATCCAACTGAAAGAAATCAGGACAGGTAAAAAAATGCCTACTAAATCCTATTGATTTGATTTGATTTGAGTATATTTTTCACATATGCTAAAAAATCAGGACGCAATAAATTTAAGCAATTTTTAAGAAGCAATGGCTAACATCAATATTGCAAATACTCCCGATGCACAAGGCACAGAGGATGATGATTTCATTCGTGATACTGATGGCAGCCGCAGAACGTTCGGCTTGGGGGGTAATGACTGGATCCGTGGCTTGGGTGGCAATGATGAACTGTTCGGGAATCAGGGTCGTGACACACTAGATGGTGAGGGCGGGTTCGATACCCTCTACGGTGGTAAAGATGCAGATACTCTTGACGGTGGACTTGACGATGACGTTTTGTTTGGGAATGCGGGCACTGATACCCTTATTGGTGGACGCGGCAACGATCAAATGTTTGGGGGGCGTGATAACGACAAGCTATCGGGTGGCGACGGTGCGGACATTTTATCTGGAGATTTAGGTTTTGATGTTCTGAATGGAGGAGCTGGACGAGACACGTTTATCCTTCAAGATGAAGTCGCTACTAATACAGTAGATTTTCTGCAAGACTTCTTCCCTGGGGAAGACAAAATTGCACTTCCACAAGGTCTGACATTTGCTGACATCGAAGTCCTGACATTTGAAACTGCTGGGTTGAATCCACGTTTCGTGGAAAGGCAGTTTGAACCCTGGAATGCATTTTGTGGCGTCTGCGCTGGTGCCGATCAAAATCTAGCTCTACGAGTTAAATCCACTGGTCGAATTATTGGACTTGTGGATAAATCGCCAACTTCTCAGGTTCCTCTAACACCAGCGAGCTTGACAGCAGCGGACTTTATCAGCAGTTGAGGATTCTGCTATGCTGGGTGGTAGCCTGTCGCTATCGGAAATAACGTGGGAGGGTGAAAACCCCTGCGATTTATGGAGGGGATGAAACCCGACTCAACAGGTTTTAACCTGTTGTCTCTCTTATTTCCCGCGTTGATTTTCAGTGTACTTTTTAACTACTAATGAAGAATCTACTGAAAATAAGTAGATAACCAATTGGCAGCAAGGTAAGTAAATGCAACTCAGTAAAAGTGATCTAGCTCATAAATATTAAGGAAAGCGGCGATTCGGCGAAGGCAAATAGGCTGCGACGAATCGCATTTTTTGATGATAGAGCGATCGCTTTTCAATTTAGAAATAACCAAAAGGCGATCGCCCTTACATCCCAATTTGTCAAAAAGCGCATCGCGCCTCTTCCCCTGTACTTGCAAAAAAAATACATCCAAGATAAACTAGGAAATAGAAACTAAGCAACCTCTGATGCTGAAAGCAAAAATATAATGAAAACTAAAAGCTTCACAGTCATCATTTACAAAGAAGAAGATATGTACATTGCCGAATGTCCAGAAGTCGGCACAATTGACCAAGGCGAAACCATAGAACAAGCGATCGCCAATCTCAAAGAAGCTACAAGGCTCTATCTCGAAGAGTGTCCTTTACCCGACGAAATCACTCCCAGGTTTGTAACTAGCATAGAGGTTAGCTATGCCTAGGTTGCCCAGAATATCAAGTAAGCGAAGTAATTCGCGTACTAGAGCGTTTAGACTTTAAAATACAGTCAATCCTAACAAAGCTATTTAATAAACGTGGTGTTCTAAATAGGAAATAACTCCTGATTCTACTTGCTTTAATACCGCTTGGTGCTGATTTAATTCCGGTAAAATATGCACAAAAACATAAGCTACCGAAACCCCACTTGCTGCTGAAAGCCAGCGGTTGCGAGGAATAGGGGCAAACCGCAACTTGCCGCAAAATAAATGTGTCAGCGCTAAACCAATGGCACTCAGCGCGGTTAAAGCTAAACTATTAGGAGCCGATCGCAAAGCTGCTGTTATTACCATAATTCGGCTCTACCAAATTAATCCTCTCTTAAAGCTTTAATGACTTGGTGATACCGCTCTTGCACATCTTTCTGGTCTTGCTCCTGAGAGATTTGTTCGCGGCTACTATTTAAAATCATCTCCGCGTGACGGCGTAAAGCTTCTCGTTGTTGGGAATTGCGGGTGTAAGTGGCGATGCAAGCTATAGCTTCCAATAAGCGAATTGTTACCGCCACATCTGATTTGCTGTATTGGCGAATTTGGTTAAATGCAGTATCGACTAAGCCTTCAAACGTCACTCCTTCAACAATGACGCGCAAATTATGTTCATCGTCGTAGCGATAGGGGGAGGGAAAATCCCTTTGAGCGAGGCGGGATAATCCAGCGCTGAGTCGATCGATACACCGAATCGCAGTAAACGGATCGTTGATACCAGGAGAAATCGCACGCAAGGCAATTTCAACTAACTGATCGATGGGAAATTCTACATCTTGATATTCAGTCCGTTCTTTGCCCAGAATAAAAGCATCGTTAATCTGTTGTTTCAGGCTTTGATTCACCTGTTTGTGCGGGGAAACCATCGCTACATCGCTGCCCTTGACGATAAACTTTCCCGGTCGAGTTGTAAGACTTACAAGCAGATTGTACTGACGGGCAATTTTCATTAATTCCTTGTCATCGATTCCTTGCAAATAACCCTCGCCAGTGGCTTTGATTGGACTTGCTTCCGAGTCAAAATTTGCCGGAATTTCTCCCACTTGTCGCGAGTTGTTCGCTTTACCTTCTCCGATTTTTTCGGGAAACAGACGATCTAGAGCTTTGTCTAAATCGCCACTAACCTGAGTAATTACATGGGAGGCTTGAATAATGGTTGATGCGTGATGGATAAAGTAAATCAGTACGCCGATACTGGCAATTGCCAATCCGGTACCAACTGTAACCGAGAGTTGGGGTACAAAGAGACTGTATCCTTCTCCTTCTGCATGAATGGTTCGCAGTACGAGTAAACAGTAAATAAACGTGGCAATGAAGGTGCCAAGCACGATTTGATTGCCCGTATCCTGCATAAAACTACGCAGCAATCGGGGCCCAAAATTGGAGCTCGCCAACTGAAGGGCCACAATAGTAATAGAAAAAGCTGTAGCAACAACGCTGATCATTGAACCGGCAACCGATGAAAGAACCGCTCGCGCACCATCGGCTCCACCCGTGTAAATCCACCTCCAGTTTGGTATATTACCCGTGCGGTCAATTGTCAGCATTGCGATCGCCAAAATCATCGACCCCAGCGCCATCAAGGTTGGGATAAACCAGTAGCTAGAGTGGAGCGAGTCCCAAATTTTGCTTAACTTGACATTTTTCATGAGTTGTGGTGGGGTGGCGATTGTCCGTTGCCGTCAGATTGCGATCGCTGTTCAATTAGTTGTCGCAGAGAACCGCTGATGCTGCGGGGTTTGGGAACTTCGCGATTACCAGCGGGCCATCCTTCGCGTTGACGTTTGCGATCGCCATCCGTCTCTTCGGTTTGGTCGTGAAACAAAATTTGCTGCGTAGGAAAGGGCAAGTCGATGCCATTAGCAGTCAGCTTTTCCTTAATCGCAGAAAGTACCTTGTCCCGCGATCGCAAATCGTCAATTCGTCGCGGCGGAGCAATCCACCATCGAGCGCGGATATTGACGGTACTTCCTGCAAGTTCCATCAGCAGCACGTCAGGAGCAGGATCATCCAAAACCTCATCCACACTCTGCAGAGCTTCCATCATTAACTGCTTGGCTCGGTGAATATCATCGCCGTAGCCGATACCAACGTCGTATTCCATCCGGCGTTTATCAAAAGCGGTATTCACCATAACAGAATTGGTGAACAATTCGGCATTGGGAATTACAATCCGGCGACCATCATAGGTTCGGATTGTTGTAGCGCGAGTTTCAATATTTTCTACCGTTCCCTCAAAGTTTTTAAACACAATCTGGTCATCTATTTGGAACGGTTCCGTCAACAGAATTAGGATACCAGCTAGGAAGTTTTGTAAGATATCGCGAAAGGCAAAACCAATCGCTACCCCGCTAATTCCCAGCAGTTGCACCAAATCGCCTGCTCTAAATGTGGGAATTACAATCGACAAGGCAATAAACAGACCAACCAAAACAGTAATACCCTGCGCTAACCTTCCCAAAACCAGTCCCAAATTCCGGGATTGGCGGTGGTTGCGAGTAAGCCGCCTGACCGCTCTCTTAATTGACCTCCCAACAAAGAAAAAGATTGCGAAAACAATGAACGCTAGTATCATATTAGGCAGCAGGACAATGAAGTCATTGATCATGCTCTCAATCTTGTCCCAGACTCCAGATATTTCTGCTGTCATAAAAGTTCCTCTTGCATCAGTCGTTATTGATAGTAGTGAAATTAGCCATGTCAAACTCTATCTTAAGGCTGTAGATTACTTTAACGTGAGGCTAATTTAGGACTTACACAGCCACAGTAAATATTGGGGATGGTTCGTTACGCAGAAAGCTAACGCACCAACAATTTTTTTCAAGTGGATATCGATGCCATATCTTGACCGTTGAGTTTTTGTGCGATCGCATCCAGCACCCTCTGTTCTGCTTCAGAAACCTCTCCGCTATTGTCGGCAATGCGACGGCATTGAGCTAATAGCGGTACTGCAAAGTCGGGGTTAAGTTGCTCTAACAATGCACCCAATGGTTTGGGGGACTTGATGTTAGCAGCAATCGTATTGAGAGAATCGGCATTTAATTGCAATGCCTTCAATTCTGGCAGAATATCTTCCCAGTTTTTGTTAGGATAACTTGCCAAAATCATGTGAACCATAATTTGATCCATGCCTGCTTGCTGGGCGATCGCCACATCAAGATATTTCTCGCTTTGTTGCTGAATTGCTTGCAGCGTTTCGGTTCCAGGTTCTTCAGTATCTTCCCTCACTTTGGCTTCGTAAAACTGGCGCGCCGCATATCCCAGCGCGTACAGCATCGTAGCATTCGTACTCGCACCAATCATCGCGCCAGCCAGCGGTACGTTGCGTAAAAAGCCCAAACCAGCTCTCATTGCGTTGCTACCGCCTAGCGCTAACCCAAAAATTGCCAAAACCTCGCCTTTTCGGGCTGGCTGTTGCAAATCCATCCCATAGGCGGCGGCAATTTCATAAACCATTTCGGTTTGAATCGCAGTAGTTGCGGCTAAATCGATCGCCAGCAGTGCAGCCGCGACACCGGGTAAAATGCTGCTAGCAAATCCGACACCACCGGCTTGAATCGCTTTTTCCACCATAATGCGATGGGCAATTTCGCTGGGATATTCATTGGGATACTTTTGTTGGAGTTCATTGACTTGAGCTTCGGCTTTGGCTAAGTCGATGCGATCGCTGACCCCAACTAACCAATCAAGCCTGAGTACCCCCGCCACTTGTTTAACAAAGGGAAGATTGCCAACATAAGTTACCGCATCTCCGGTTCCTTGCGTCGCTTGTCCAATCAATCGATAAGTTTGTTTAGCAGCAGCTTCCCCCCAATCAACTGCTGTATCAACAACCGCTTTGCCTGTATTCAGTGCAGATTCTGTTGTCTCGGCAATGAAATTTAACAAACCAGGTTTTTGCTGTGAATTAGTTTCTTTTTTTAGGTTTGATTGGTCATCCATCACTGTTTTTTCAATTAACTACAATACGCCAGGTTTTCAGCTTGGACGTAGCCTCTCAGAGGCACTGTAATCGGCACCCAACCATCCGTTCCTATACTTTCAATCGTCACTCTTCGTCCATCCGCGACGACTCCAACCCTTTCCCCATCAGTGGAAGGTGCTTGATGTACGTTAATTCCTCTGACGGCTGCAACTTGGCGGCAGTTAGTAGGAGGCGGGGGAGTTGCGACTTCACACGCTCCCAGAAAACCACCATATACGTAACCTTTTAGGGGTGCTGTAATTGGTATCCAGCCATTCTCACCAAGACTTTGAATCGTCACATTTCGCGCGGAATCGATGATGCCAATCGCTTCGCTGTTAGCCGTCGGTTGTCGCCGAACATTAAGACCATTCTTCGCAATAACCTGGCGACAGCTATCCGGTACTTGCGCTAGTAAAGATTCACCTTGAATCTGTGTTTTATTTGTATTAGCGGCGAAGGAGGGAGCAACTAAAACCGTTGCCGTTAACAACATCGAAGTTGTTAACCTTGTATATTTTTGCCATATCCTCTGCTCTTGCATCGCTTTATCTCCTTTTAAATCTCTATGCCAAAACCTTAAAAAAGGTTTTTAGCTTGTTCATCTTCTCCAAGAAAGCATGAATCATCATCCCAATGGTATAAAATAATTCGACTCCCTCCTGTGCTTGTTAAATTTTCAGGTTTTATCATCGCTAATCAAGCATAAACGCGAGGTTTGCGAGCGCCAACAGCACCACCCATCATTGCCGCTGCCAAACTCAGCAAAGAGCCAAGTAGAAATGACCAAGTAGCTTTAGCTGTATTACCAGCTAGATCGCGAACTTGATTTGGGCCTACATTCTGGGCTTGATTGGGTATATTAACGCCGCCCTGTTGTTGTACTTGATTGGCAATTTCTCCAGCATTAGCAGCGGCAGCGCCAACAGCACCCGATATCCCGCTTCCTAATAACCAAGCACTAAGTGCTAATGTAGCTCCCCAAAGAATTGCTGCATTCAAAAATGCTGTTTTCTTGGTCATCGGGCCGCAGCTTTGAGCCATCACCCAACCGCCCAAAAATAGGGAAATCAGCAAACTGATAATCGACCAAATTACGACCCCAAAACCAACGGAACCTGCATCCGCGCCTGTTGCACCTGCGGTTAATCCGATCGCCATTGCCAAAGCGCTTAAAATTAGTTGAGTACCCAGAGCGATCGCAATTCCTGCCAAAATTGGCCCCCACCTCACTTGATCGTGGTAATCCACCAGCGGATTGACGATTGTAGGCTCAGTGAGTTCACTGCCCGATCGATCTGGATAAGTCATAAAAGATTAACCCCTGCGTTACGTTGTTACTTGTTTTCGTTGCTTGTAATTTAATTTTACTTAATAAGTATTACTAGAATATCTACCGAGGGGCATAATATTTTCTTATTTGATGATTTTAACGATCGAAAGTAGTAATTTCGATTTATGAGCGAAATCTCATCCAGAAAAAACCCCAGCAGCTAGTTAGAAATGTCCTTAATTTTGTAGGCTCTCGCGTAGTTGAAGTGATAATAAAACCTGAGAAATCCTTGTGAGAGCTTTTGGCATAAAGGTTGTAAGTTGGATCAACCCAACCTACGAATAATTAGATAAATTTATCACAATCAGTAGGGGAGAGATAAATTCATCTACCTAAAGATAGAAAAATATAAAAAAAAATCGCTCTTTTGATGATTCTCAATTTGCTGAATCATTCATAAGAAGGAAGTATTAGAACTGATATCTATCTAAAGTAGGTACACAAGTTGATCTAGATAGTACAGGAAATAACAATGTTACTTTACAAAATTGAGGATTTTAATCCCAACTACCGCCAAGCCGCTTTTGATGACGACGATATCAAAGGGCTGGAGGTGTATGGCGGAAGTACCGATGATAAAATTGGCACGATCGATACTGTGCTGGTAGATGAGACAGGACGTTGCCGCTATTTTGTGGTAGAGACTGGTTCTTGGATTTTTGACAAAAAAGTTTTACTTCCCATCGCTCTTTGTCACATTGATTTTAATGGGCGGCGTGTTTACGCTACAGGTTTGCGGAGTAAAGACCAAGTGGAAAAACTACCCAGGTATGAGCATGGGATGGCAGTTGATTACGATTATGAAGAACAAGTGCGGGGTATTTATCGAACTTCAACAGTAGAAGCGTCTGTACCAGTAGAAGCATCATTACCTTTAGAAGCACCCGTTCCAGTTTCTACAACGCATTCTGTCTTGCCTCAAGCTAGTAATCCTGCTTATGACCGGGATACCTATACTTACGAGCGAGAGCCCCAATTGTATCAGATGAACGAACAGGATCATCAAAAACTCAAACTGTACGAAGAACGATTAGTTGCAGATAAAACCCGTCGCAAAACAGGCGAGGTAATAATTGGCAAACAAGTTGAGACAAAAACGGTACAACTGGAAGTTCCTGTAGAAAAAGAGCGAGTTGTGATTGAGCACACAACTCCCGAATATGTAGGGAGTCGCGTAACTCCAGATACCGCCTTCAATCAAGAAGAAATGGCACATTTGGAAATCTACGAAGAAACCGTCAATATCAAAAAGCAAGCGTTCGTGCGCGAGGAAGTGCAAATCAGAAAAGAAGTTGAGCAAGATACGGTTGAGGCAACAGACACAGTACGTCGCGAAGAGTTAGATGTTGTAAAAACAGAATGGGAATCGGATAGAAAAAAACGTAATCCGCTTTAACTCAGCCAAATAGTATCGTTAAAAATGCAAAAATCAGGAGGAAATTTATCATGACTAATCGCAGGCATTTACCGTCAATCAGCGTAGCCTTTTTAGCTTTAGCAATTAGTGTCAGTGGCACTGGCTTTGTGCTAACTTCCCAGCAAGTTGCTGCTCAACAAGCTAAATCGAAATTTCCTGATGTACCGCCGAATTACTGGGCGCGTCCGTTTATTGATTCCTTAGCTGAAAAAGAGATTGTTACCGGATATCTAGACGGAACTTTTAGACCCAAACAGGCTGTGGATCGGGATGAATTTTCGGCGATGATCCGCCAAGCTTTTAATCGAGCCAGCGTTAGAAAGATACCGAGTGGAAGTTACTTTAAGGATGTGCCTAAAAACTACTGGGCAGAAACTCCGATTCAAGAAGCTTATGAAACGGGATTTATGAATGATTTTCCCGGAAAGGAGTTTCGTCCGAAGCAGTCCTTGACTAAGGCACAAGCATTAGTTGTGTTAATGAGGGGTTTAAATATGGATTACAATCCCCCTGTTGTCAAAACCGATCGAGCTGCTGCAACTCCAGCAAGCCCAACTCCAGTAAATAAACGTCGAATTGCTAGGAACCGTTTGGCATTTCCCCTCGCAGCGACTGTTTTGATGCAGCCGTTATTACCTGTAGTCGCAAGGCTGCAGCCTGCGGCTGCCCCCACACCTAAATCGGCTAAGACTGTTCCACCAACAACGACAAAAGCTGCAACTGCGCCTGCTAAAAATTCGGCATTAGATTTTCTCAATTCGTACTATAAAGATGCCGAGAAACTTCCTAAATATGCGGTTGAGCCCGTGGCAGCAGCGACAAAGGCAAAGATAGTGGTCAACTATCCAGATCCCACAGTTCTTAATCCCAACGAGTTGCTGAGTCGGGGTAGTGCTACTGCCCTAATTCATCAAGCTTTGGTCAATCAAGGTCAGATAGAACCGCTTCCCGACAAGGATAGTGCTAAATACATTCCTACGAGCCCACGTCGCTAGTTTCTCCCATCAACATTAACTTTTTTACCCCTGGATTCGATTGACTCGAAACCAGCGATAGCCGTAGGCTTCTAAGGGAATAGATGGCGAGTCGGCATCGAGAGATTCATACAGCCGATCGCCAAATAAATCGCACAGATTGCTGTATTCGTTAGATTTGAGCGTAGCGGTACAAGGCTTGTCGGCGAGATTGTGGACAGCAATCACCGTCCTGCCTTCCCAGTCGCAGCAGTGGGCTAACACCGAGGGAGAGTCGGTTTCGAGAATGTGCCACTTGCCCCTACCCAACTCAGGACATTGCTTGCGGATGCTGATTGCACGTTCCATCCAGTTAATTAATGAGCCAGGATCGCGCTGCGCTGCGACGACATTGACTTGTTTGTAACCGTATTCTCCGTTGGCGATCGCAGGTCTGGCAAGGGCATCACTTGCAGCCGTCGAGAAGCCACCATTCGGTGCATCTGACCATTGCATCACCGTGCGAACGCTGTCTCGACCTTCCAGCGAAAGGTCATCCCCCATGCCAATTTCTTCGCCATAGCGCAGCATGGGTGTACCAGGCAGAGTGAACAGCAAGCTGTAGACAAGTTCAATCCGGCGACGAGATCCTCCCATCATCGGTGGTAAGCGACGACGAATCCCGCGCCCGAAAATTTGCATAGTTTTTTCAGGCGCAAATGCTGCAAAAATTTCCTCTCGTTCCGATGAAGTAATGCGGTCTAGCGTCAGTTCATCATGGTGGCGCACAAAATTAAGCCACTGACAAATATCAGGAATATCCGGTAAGGTTTTTAGTCCCTCGCGCAATGCGGTGGATTCTTGACGCGCCAGGGCCAAAAACAGATGCTGGTTCAGCAAAAAGTTGAACAGAATGTGCATTCTGTCGCCCTTAGCAAAGTAGATAGAAATTTGCTCGCGATCGACATTTGCTTCTGCCAGCAACACAGCATCACCCTGACGCGATGACACAAAATCTCTCATTTCTTCCAAGAAACCTCGCAGCTTTTCGGGGTCTGCACCTTCGATGCCAATTCCTTCAATTAAAAACGGAACAGCATCAATGCGAAATCCAGACACGCCCAGTTCTAGCCAGAAACCCATAATTTTGCATATTTCTTCTCGTACAGCCGGATTGCCAATATTCAAATCTGGCTGTTCTTTATAGAAGTGATGCAAATAGTAAGCTTTTGCTTGTTCATCGTACTCCCAAATACTGTCCTCGACATCGGGAAATATCAGTTGTTCTGGATCAGTTTTGGGTGGATTTTCTGACCACACGTAGTAATCGCGATACTTGGAATTTTTATCGCTTTTAGCCGCCACAAACCAAGGATGCTGATTGGACGTATGATTTACTACCATATCGATCAGCACGCGAATTCCTCGTTCCCTTGCTTGGTGCATGAACTCGACAAAATCTCCCAGGGTTCCCAGTCGCGGATCAATGTTGTAGTAATCCATCACGTCGTAACCATTGTCCCGGTTAGGGGAAGGATAAAACGGCAGCAACCACAAACAAGTAATTCCTAGCGCGGATAAATAGTCTAGACGGTTGATCAGTCCATGAAAGTCGCCGACACCATCCCCGTCCGAGTCCATGAAGGTTTCAACATCGAGGGAGTAGACAATTGCGTTTTTATACCAGAGGTCTTTCATTGCAGTAAATTTCTTAATAGAGAAACTGTTGGAAATGGCTTTGTTCAGAAACCCGGTCACAGGGCCATTTAGGAAGCTGAATGCCACGGGTATAGCTCATCTTTCGGAAGATGAGCCTAAGTTATGTTTGTCCAGATTCAAAATCTATCCATCTCAAGCTCGATGAAATATCTGTCACTATAATAAATCAATTACGAAAAAAAAACGGTTGCTCAGACTGACTACCATTAGCAGGAGCGATCGCTATTTCCGATTAGATGTTCATGCAAATAGCCAACTTGTTTAGCTTGTAGCTGCACTGTCTTCGCTCTCTGGGAGCCAAGGCAGTGCTTTCGCCACCAACCTTAGTTAAATCGGCCAGGCCTTGTCAATCATAAGGACATAGAAGTTGTGTTTGCCTTTAGCGATCGCCCATGCTGCCAACTACTCTTCTACCCAATTGAGTAACCCAAGAGAAGTAACAGCTCCAAAAAAGTGAGCGCCAATCAGATTGACGTTGGCCATCGTCACAAAAATATCTAGAGAACGAATCACATTTTCTGGCGTATAAGCTGCGAGCGCTTGCGGTTGACTCAGAGTTTTTGCTAGGACTACAGCCACTGTTTCTTCAGATGCGACAAACGCGATTAATACCCCCACCAAACTAGAAACTAATCCAATCCGTAAGGTGTGAGTAATATGTTCTTTGCTGGGATATACCTGGGAATTTTCGGCGTGCAAAAGTCGGCCTAAAAGCCGATAGCGAAAATCCCAAAATATTCTAAACGCCAGCAATAACAGGCCCACTATTGCTAAAACTACCCCGAAACCAATACCTGCATTATTGGTTTGTTCGCCCATGTTGCGACCCAACATAGCAAATAATAAAACAATGCCGGAAACAGCACCCAAGAATAACTGTATCCAGAAGCTAAATCTACTAAACAAGCGAAAAGTTGCGACGAATTCGCTTTGGGTCAGCGGTTGCGGCACGGATTCTGGTTGATTCATTATATCCACCTTATTGCTGAATTGAGCATCAAAATAAACGAGGTAAGAAAGAGGTTCTGCTTGTCTTCCTGTCGCAAGCGATCGCCTGGTGGTTAGCTATTAGACTTCTGCAGAAAACTCGGTTAAGGGCAGGACAGGATGCCTAACCCCTACTCCCCGCAGTAGTTAGGAGAGAGGTGTATTGGTTACTGAGGAATGGCTGACGGATATACTCCTGTAGCAACTAAGACAGGTTTGTTGGTATACTCGGCTTCTAGCTTCTGCTTCAAGGTCAAATCCCATTGCAGATCGTAGTCCCGCTCAAGTTCAGCGACGACAAACGAACGCAGCACGCCGGTTACAGCCACCTTCTCACCTTCTCGCACGCTTGGTTGTGGAACTGTGTGTATCACTAACAAGTCTTCTCCGCCAATTAATTTCTCTTCATCCAAAGTGAACGAGTTTGGACTTCTGAGGCTTTCGACTTCACCGCTCACCGCCAGTGTCTTGCCGTAGTATTTTTGGGGGTCTGAGGTGAGTTCCCCCGGTGTGGGGGCTAGCGCCATCGATTGTGCAACGATCGTAGGTTTACTTTCGTACTCGGCGTACAAGTTTGGCTCTAAGCCTAATTTGTACTCGCGCTCAATATCTGCAAGGACAAAATTGCGAACTGTTCCTGTTACTTGAACTTCTTGATCTGATTCAGTCGGCAGCACAAAAGGCTTGCCGGTGGCATTGACAACCAAAATCGATTCGGTGCTAAAAAACTCCTTATCGCTAACTGTAAAGGTCGATGGCCCCAATTTTTTGACTGGTTCGCTTCTGATGGTCACAGTTTTGCCAAGCAGTTGTGCTGTTTTATCAACCACATTCTCGGTTGTCGTGGGAACCGTACCGGGTGTTGCAGGTGCAGGTGCAGGTGCCGTTGCTTGTCGCTGTGGGGTAGTACAAGCCGGAAGCAGGATAGCTGCTAGTGCGAGGGCGATCGCTCCTCCCTTAGCATTCGAGAGCTTTTGAGTGTAATTGTTCAAACGATTATTAACCATTGAAAAACCTCCTTGATTTTTTCTGTTTATTTTGTTGATGAAGCTACAGAATTTGTGTTTAAAACCGGGTTTTTTTATAGCCTAATTCAAAAACACTTGACCGTCAGGGTGAACTCTTAAAACTCCTTAATTGCCATCCTATTTAGTCGTTTCATCTGAGGAGTTGCTGATGCAACAAGAGGCATGGTTGGCATACCGATTAATAAACTGCCAGAGATGATTTGTAATATCCCTGGCGTTTTTTTTCAGCGATTTTTTAGTTGATACATAGATATCTTCTGATGGAATCTTTCAAATTTAGTCAGGTGTGCCAGATTTTTGGCAATAGTCGCGAGTCACCGCTCAATTTTGAAACAGTACCAAAGTTTCTTCGCTGGTGCGATCGCCTCTACTAGAACTGAGATTCACCTCGTATCGGGTTCCTGGTAGAGAAATGGTCGGCTTAAAAGCAAAGCTGAATTTACCTTGTTCATCCGCCCGAATTGTGCGTTCGAGGATATTTCGTTCAACTCCAAATAAACCTGCCACAGAAGAGGTAGCCTGAACGTTGACATTAACTGTCGCATTTGGGGCGCTGCGTCCTTCCACTTCAACCGTCCCGCTGACGCGAGCATTTTCTTCGGGAGTGATAATTTCTAGCGGGATTTCGGCAGTGTTGGAACTGCCATCATCGCCAGCAATTAGTTCTCGATCTAAACGGGAACGAATAACTTGATTTCCCGACTGCAAACTAGCAGTAACCGCCGCACCAGCAGGGGGGAAATAATCTTGGCTGCGGATCGTATATTCCCCTGTGTAAACGCCGTTGGATTCTTCCCGCATGGGAATGTTATAAGCAACTCCTTCAATGGAGAAATTAGCTGTAGCGTTGGGAGTGCCGAGCAATTTGAAATTGAGCGTGGTTCCCGGATCTAACTGCTGTACTGGTTGAGCACTGAAGCGGTTAATAGACAAAGATTGAAAGCGCCGATCGCTATAACCCGCAACTAGAGGTTGTTGCAAGCGGGTGCTACTGATGCGATCGCCTTGTTGCAAATTTGCCCGCACAACAGTATTTTCGGAAATACGATCGCCCTCGCGAATCATGTAGTTTGCCTCGTAAACTCCGGGTTGAACCTCCCGCATCGGCAGATTTTGCACTGCATTTGGGATAGTCAAGGTAGCTCTAGAATACGGGGTTCCTCGCAGCACGAAAAAGAGTTGAGTTCCCGGATCTAATCGCTGTACTGGATACGCGGTAAAACTGTCTATATCCGAGCCGACTACTCTTCGTTGAGCTACTTGGATAGAGGGTTTGGCGCTAGCTAGGGCAATTTCCGGTAAATAAATGGTTGAACCCAACAGAACCAGTCCAATTGCCGTTGAAAATGATTTTATTTTCATAAAATCCTCCTAAATCGCAACAACCAACCTCTTGCAGTAATGTGAAAAGAAAATTTAAAAAATTATTAAAAATTTACTTTGGCTCAAGGTCGATTGTCTGTGTTCTACGTTCTACATTCTTTCAAAATGTTGCTTATATATCCATTTAACCTCAAGTCTCCAAAGCTTGCCATCTGTCGGAGGCAATAATAAAATATCTATCTGATGAAAGATGATTGAAGAAAAAATGATAATATTCCTTTCAGTTCAGTTAAGTGCGATCGCTCGGACTATTGGCGATAGATGCTTGATTTCCAACTGTCGCACTGGGGCGCATCCATTCTTGCAACGTCCATAAGCTAGTTAAGGCAGCTATTGCAGCTCCCAAACTATCCATAATCAAATCAATAATCGTATCATTCAGGCTCCCAATTACTTGGGTTGAGAGAACAATACCAGCCGTCCACTCGGTAATTTCCCACAAAGCACCAATCGCAATCCCAAAACTGGTTATTGTTAGCAAGTACAGCACTTTATGGTTGCGAAAAATAGTCAGCATTGAGCTGTATGCTAAAAAACTCAATGCTAAAGTCACGGCAAAAGTCGTGAAAGCATGAACAATTTCATCATAAGGTCCCGGTTGGTAAAACAGTCCGAAAACCCAGCCTCCGGCGTTGAGTAAGGCAGCAAGCACAAACAGGAAATCAAACAGCGTTGGCAAGCGATCGACCATCACCACAAACGCCAGGGATGCTACTAAGAATAAGGCTAACCCCAAGGCATTTTGCCATTTTCCCTGACTCAGAGCACCTATTACTGCTATTGTTAATAACGCCTGTCCTACCCAAGCTGCAACTCGATAGCCACGCCAGTTTGTAGTCATCATCAATCTCCTTCTATCTTAAGCTCGCACATCCCCGACTTCTTAGAGAAATCGGGGTTCTCCATGCCCTTTATGTGGTTTATGTGAGATCAATTTCTAGAGGTCATCTTGAGCAACTTGGGCATGGTTTAAGGCAGCGACTAAGGTAACTCCGCCTAAAATATTACCAATTAGAGTAGGTATCATGAATTTGCCAAAATATTCGGGCCACGAAACAGCTTTAATTGCCACTGCATAGAAAACTTCCACCGATCCGGCAATAATATGAGGAAATTCACCTAGCCCAACCAGGGAAGTGATGATAACAATTACCCACAGTTGGGAAGACTCAGCGGCGGGGAGAAGCCACACCATTAAAGCAATTAACCAACCCGCAAAAATTGCCCGCAATAAAGTTATCCAAAATCCTCCATCGATAACTCTTAAACCTATTTCGCCAAACGCTGTTTGAATTTCAGGCGGGAAGACTCCAACCTGTGCAACTATTGAGGCAAATATGAATGCACCTAACAAATTGCTGGCTAACACAATTCCCCATAATCGCAGCACTCGCATAAAAACTTTGCGTCTGCGATCGTTTAACAAAGGCAGAATGACAGTCAGGGTATTTTCAGTGAACAACTGCTGACGCCCCATCACCACAATGACAAAGCCGATACTGTACCCAAGGCTGACAATGATGGAACTCCAAGATTGCTGCGGTAAATTTGCTTGGAGTACACCTTGAGCCACCAGGGAAAATCCCATAGATAGTCCTGCGGCTAATCCAGACCAAGCTAGGGCTGAAACTGGACGCAACAACTCACTTTCACCCTCAATCCTAATCGTTTCGTGAATGATTAAGGCAGTGGGACGGATGCGCTCAATGATCTCTTCACGATCGCGATCGCTTAGTTCCAACTTTTGTTGACCCAGCAATTCTATTGCTTCGCTGGCTCGATCGCTATTTTGTGTCATCTCGCTCTTGTTAAATTATATGAACTTCGTAGTTCTCAGGATACAAACTAAACAATAGCGACGCGCCTAACCTGAGAATGAACTTTGGGTTTTTCTAAAAAGTGTCTGTAGAGAAAAAATAGTTGTGCAACATCTATCTTAAGTTGGGTGATTTTAAAATTGAATGTAAAAGCAATATATCTTAAGTAAGATATTCCGCTATTTGCTTTAATTTTGCACAATCTTTCCAATACATAGGTGTAGGGTGAAAATGTAAGAGTGGCAGTGTTAGGAGGTATCTTTGTACAAAATTAATTCCTTGAGTACAAGAAAACCTGACCAATTCAAAAATTCAACCACGAATGCGATTGTGGAGGCTTCTAGCTGGTTCGATCGCTGTAATTGGGAAGGAAAACTCCTCTCTCAAATTTGAGAACCTAGTCAAGCCTGAGTGCGATCGCATTCGTGATAGACATTGCCGTTTTTTTGAGAATAGCAGCAATTTTTTTGGCTTGGCGCGTACCCTCATTTGCAATTAGCCAATACCTGCTGTGAGTTTTACGTTCGCAGAATATCATGCAAGTGGCTCCGGCATTCAGTTCAATCTGCGGGATTTTGGGGTTTATAAAGATACTACCGCACAAGATTGGAGTCAGGAAATAGAAATTAGCCAAAGTCAGCGGCTGATGAATTTGGCTTCTGCAGAATACAGTGAGGATTCGGAATTGATGCGATCGCTCACTCTCGCTGTAGAAAGTTTAGCCAAAAAAATATCCCTGCTAGAGTTAAGTGTGGGTGAATAGAGAGGCTTTTGTTATGGGTTTAGGAAAGTGGATCGGTTTTTTGGCTTTGGTAGCCTCGCTCTATATTTTGTGGACAATTAGAACGATTGTTTTACTGTTTTTTACCGCCGTAATTTTAGCGATCGCTCTCAACCGTTTAGTGCGAAGATTGCAGAAGTCGGGTGCGAAGCGGGGAGTGGCGATCGCCTTAGCAGTTGCGATTCTAGTCACAGCGAGCGCTGTCTTGGTAACTCTCATCGTAACGCGCCTGAGCAATCAATTTCAAGAGTTGTCCCAACTCGTCCCGCTAGGGATAGAACAACTGCGAGTTGGGTTCTATTGGTTGCAAGCAAGATTACCCGGACAAATTTTTGATAACCTTCCCAGTATTGACGATTTAACCCAAGAAATTCAAACGCTTTTTCGGTGGACAAGTTCGCATATTTATCAGTTGTTTTCCAACTATCTAAGCTTGATTCTCAATACCTTATTAATTACCGTTTTGACAAGTATGCTTCTGGTAAATCCGATGCCATACCGCCACGCAGTTATCAGCCTTTTTCCGGCTTTTTACCGTCAGCGAGCCGATGAAATTCTCTCAAAATGCGAAGAGGGTTTAATGGGTTGGTTGGCAGGCGTTGCATTAAGCATGAGTTTTATTGGTATTACGAGCATTATTGGTTTGTTTTTTTTGCAAGTTCCACTGCCTTTTGTGAACGGGATTCTGGCATTCATATTAGCCTTAGTTCCCTACATGGGCGCAATGTTAAGCGTAATTCCACCGCTGCTGCTGGCTTTATTAGATTCGCCTGCAAAAGCAGGCGCGGTGTTGTTGCTTTATTTCCTAATTCAACAAATTGAAGGCAACTTGGTCACACCTATCATTATGGAAAAGCAGGTATCTCTGCTTCCCGCTTACACCTTAGCTCTCGTGACAGCATTCGGATTTTTCTTTGGTTTTTTGGGATTATTTTTAGCGCTACCAATTCTAATTGTTATTCAAATTTGGGTTAAAGAAGTTTTAATCAAAGATATACTAGACCGCTGGCAGACTGCTCCATCAGAGCCAGTCGATAACCCATAAAGTTATATTTGTCAAGCCCAATTTATGTGAAATTTCTTACTCAATCAACCGATGACACTCCCGCTCAAGACAGATTAAAAAAAAATCTAAACAAGCTAATCTTTAAATTAATAAATAATCACATAAATTATCTGTTTAAGAACTCAGTTAGCTGGACAGGAATGCACTATTGGGTATGGCAGCAGTCGTTAACAACTAAATTGTCAAAAAATATGAAACGGGACAACTCACCCACCGACAGCATTAAAGACTCAATTGGACAGGCAGCTTCTCATCCCTGGTTTGAGCGACTGGCAAGATTGGGATATGCTTCCAAAGGCTTAGTTTACTTTATTGTCGGTTTTTTAGCAGCACAAGCCGTCTTCAGTATGGGCGGCAGGACAACAGATACTAGCGGTGCATTATCAGAAATTGTTAACCAACCCTTCGGTAAATTTCTGCTATTTCTTGTAACGATTGGCATTATTGGTTATGCCCTTTTGCGTATCGTTCAGACAATTCTCGACCCAGAACACCAAGGACAGAAAATGGATGCCAAGCGAATTGCTCAACGCATTGGCTACGCCTTAAGTGCTTTAGCTTACGCAGGTTTGGCTTTAACGGCTGTAAAACTGATAATGGGTTCGGGCGGTGGTAATAGCGATACAACCGAAGATTTGACCGCCCAAGTTTTAGCGCAACCGTTTGGAGAATGGCTGGTAGGATTGGCAGGCTCAATTGTTATTGGTGTAGGTTTTTCTTATTTCTACCAAGCATATAAAGCCAAATTTCGCCGCCATTTCAAGCTAAATGAAATGAGCCAAACCGAGCAAACTTGGGCGACACGGTTGGGTCGATTCGGAATTGCTGCCCGTGGAGTTGTTTTCGTTATAATCGGTTTTTTCTTAATTCAAGCAGCAAGGCTATCGGATGCCAGTCAAACGAAAGGATTGGGCGAGGTGTTGGGAATTGTGGCACAACAGCCTTTTAGTCCAGTGATTTTGGCTCTAGTACCTTTGGGTTTAATTGCCTATGGCATCTACTCGGTAATTGAAGCTCGCTATCGGCGAATTTTTAGTTCATAAGCTTGCCCGTTATGCAGAAAGTTATAAGTTTTGAGTACAATATTTTTTTTACTTATCTAACTCAAAACTCATAACTTTTACACGGCGTTTTGATTAAATCACCTGCTTTTAAGTCTGGATATTTTAACTCAAAACTCAGGGCGGGCACGGGGGCACCGCCCCTACTGTACTCAAAACTCAGGGCGGGCACGGGGGCACCGCCCCTACTGTACTCAAAACTCCTAAAAACTTATGGCAAAAATTGGTTATCATGCTTCCCACGAACAGTTTAAGCCCAGTGAACTGCTGAAATATGTCCAAATGGCAGAACAAGCTGGCTTTACCCATGCCCTTTCTTCCGATCACTTTCATCCTTGGAGTGAAGCGCAAGGACAAAGTGGTTTTGCTTGGTCTTGGTTGGGTGCAGCAATGCAAGCAACGCCGAGGCTTTCCTATCGGGTTGTTTGCGCTCCCGGACAGCGGTATCATCCGGCTATTATTGCCCAAGCTGCGGCAACGTTGGCAGAAATGTTTCCCAATCGTTTTTGGCTAACGGTTGGCAGCGGTCAAGCGTTGAACGAACATATTACTGGGGATAAGTGGCCTACTAAGAGCGATCGCAACGCGCGCCTCAAAGAATGTGTCGATATTATCCGCGCCCTTTGGGCAGGAGAAACCGTCACCCATCGCGGTTTAGTGTGCGTAGAAGATGCAAAACTCTATACCCGCCCGGAAATTCTCCCATTAATTATCGGCGCCGCAGTTACCCCAGAAACCGCAGAATGGTTGGGCAGTTGGGCAGATGGATTAATTACTACTTCTCGCCCACCTGAAAAGTTAAAAAAAGTCGTCGATGCGTTTCGTCGCGGTGGCGGAGAAGGGAAACCAATGATTTTGAAAGTGCAGCTTTCCTATAACAGTAATGCAGAGAAAGCACTACAAGGCGCTCATGATCAATGGCGTAGTAACATCTTCAAAAGCAAAATGTTGACAGAACTGATAACACCCGATCAATTTGATGCCGCCGGGGAGTTTGTGCAACCAGAGGAGTTATATCAACACGTCCGCGTTTCGGCAGACCAAGAGCAGCATATTGAGTGGTTGCAAAAAGATATTGAATTGGGGTTTGATGAACTAATTTTGCACAACGTTAACCGAGAACAAGAGCAGTTTATTGAGGCGTTTGGCGAAAAAGTAGTGCCAGGGCTGACAAAAAGTTGATTGGTAATTATGATGCTACTGACTTACCGACTAGCATTGTCAGAATCCTGAGTCCGATCGCTATCTCCCAAACCCAATGCGGTTCGCCACTTATCGGGATGGCGCGGCATCAGTATTCGCACATCAGGATCGGGCAAGCCGATGCCAGCATCTTTGAAGGCAAGAACGATTGCCCCTCTCACGGCGGAGGTTGTCGCCACAAAGTCAGTACGCCGCGAGTCCGTCCAAAAGCGCACCTCAACCAAGATGTCATCCTGTCCCAAATCTCGAATTCGCACGGAAACTGGCGGATCTTGGAGCACGGCTTCCGTAGCTTGCGCTGCCTCTGTCATCACAGTTACCGCTGTTTGCAAATCGCTATCGTAGCCGATAAACAGAGTCACGCTGCTGCGACGAATCGGGGCGGCGGTGTTGTTGGTAATGCGCGAGGTGAACAATTCCGCATTGGGAACCAATACCACTCGACCATCATAAGTACGGAGTTGGGTTGCCCGCAATTCGATCCGCTCGACATTGCCTTCAGTTTCCCCGACAACAATTTGATCCCCAAGTTCAAAAGGACGCAATACCAGAATTAAAATGCCGCTGATAAAGTTAGAAAGGATATCTTTTAAAGCAAAGCCGAGAGCAAGACCCGTTAAACCCAATCCGGTGGCAACTGCCTGCGGATCGAACCCAAAGGCATCGAGGGCCACAATAAAACCGAGACTCCAGACAACATAGTAGGCGACTTGTTTGATTAGGTTTTCTATTGTTAAGTCTTCTACAATGTGACGGAAAATCACGCGCATCAACCAGCGCACCAAAGCCGCGATCGCCCAAAATACTCCAATCACCAGTAATGCAGCTAGCGCGCGGGGAATAATCGCGATCGCAGATTCACCCAGTCGTCCAAATCCGGTTTGCACCGAGGATTGCACCTCTGCCACAAAGCGTTCCGAAGGGGAAAGACGGCGCTGACTGGCTCGCGTTAGAGCGGTAGCAATCGCCCCTGACCACTGAGTTGCCAGGGTATCAACCGTTGTCAAATTATCCTGAGCGTCTGCTTTAGTTACGGTGACAACAGGGACTCCCGCAATCGTAATCACCCGCTGATCGCTACCTTGAGTCGGTTCAATGCGGGGAGGTGCGATCGCCGTAGGATTCTCCAACAGTCGGCTCATGCGCCGCTCAATCTGCCGCGCACGTGCGGTTGCATCTACGTTTTCTACCGCACTCACCCGAAACACTGCTCGACCATCTAAACGCACTGTTACCCGTTCGTCTTGCGCGCCTGCGGAATTCGGGGTAATACACGTTATCGTTATGGCAATTAAGAGCGCGAGCAACAGAACCGACCGCACGCTCGATCGTGCTAACCGCCTCCAATGAATTTTTATGCTTTGCTTGATTGGATGCACTACCGCTGTTGTTGTTTAAGTTGGGCTAAAAGAAATAGCGATCGAGGATATCCTAAAAAACTGGTCACACCGATGCTAAACGATAAAGCTAGGAATGCTGCACTTATTAGGGGTCAACGCCAGAAATTAAACATGAGAAACCATGTCCTTTTTTGGCAGTGGTAGTGATTTTTTAGGTTCGTATTTGCGCTTCAACGCTCATGTGGGCGAAGACAGCGCAACTACAAACCCTTTTTCAATTCATTCCCACTCTAACGCCCTTCCCTCTTCACCTCCAACTCTTCACGACGCAGTGTTTCCGTTGCCTCAACGGTCTCGGTTTCAACCTCTTTCCTGATGTTAACTTCTTCGCGCACGAAAGCTTCTTTTTTGATATCAGCAGTTTCTTCGTAAACGTCCATACGCATCACCTTTTCCTGCTGGAAGGGAGTATCCCGATTTACTGGGGCACCTGCCTTTGCTGGAGTTACACTCTCAATTACAACTCGCTCTTTTTCTGTTGGAACTGAAACTCGTGCCGTTTCAGTTTCAACTCGCTTGCCAATTGCTACCTCGCCAGCTTTGTGACGGCTTTTTTCTGCAACCAGTCGTTCTTCGTAGAGTCGGAATTTGTGATGCTCGCGATCGTTCATCTGATACAATTGAGGCTCTTGTTCGTAAGTGTAGGTGTTGCGGTCATAACCAGCAGCGCTAGCTTGGTTAGAGACAGGACGCGGCCTAGAAACTGGTGCAGATGCTTGTACAGGCAATGAGGTTTCCAAAGGCAATGATGCTTCTACAGGTGCAGACCCTTCTACAGTTCGAGTACGATAAACACCCCGCACTTGTTCTTCATAATCGTAATCAACCACCATCCCATCCTCATACCTGGGTAGTCTTTCTGCTTGGTCTTTACTCCTCAAACCCGTCGCGTAGATGCGTTCTGCATCAACCTCAACTCGACAAAGTGCAACTGGAACTAATACCTTCTTGCCAAATATCCAGAAACCCGTGTCAACCACAAAATATCGGAAACGTCCTGTCTCATCAACTAGCGCTGTATCAATTGAGCCAATCTTCTCATCTGTATTTCCAGCATAGATATCCAGACCTTTGATATCTTCGCCATTAAAAGCAGCTTCGCGGTAGTTGGGATTAAAATCTTCAATTTTGTAAAGTAACATACCAGTCCTTCCTTTTCTATCTATATCAACTTATGACCCCATTTTAGATAGATCTCAAATTTGATGCTTCCTTCTTATGAAGGATTAAGTGAAACAAAATAGTAGGATGAGTATATTTATTTTAATTTTTTTCTGTCTTTGGATAGATGACTTGTCATTTTTTATCCACCTTCTGCACTCTCAAGTGTCACAATCGGTTTTTAACTATTTTTATAAAAAAATACACTTATAAATTAGACTTTGATCCTCTACATTAACGCATAAAAAATATATAGCAACCCTAAATTATTCGCGTAATTATTGTAGGGGCAATCCGACCCCTACTCCCCGTGGTTGCCCCGATAGATAGGGGGTAGGCACGGGGAGTAGGGGTAGCACTACCCCTACAAATTTACATGAATGATTTAGGATTGCTATATACATAATTTATTACTTTAAAAATAGACTTTTATGTGAGATATTTTGGGCAAACACATTTGAAAAACTTTGCCTTGATTATGCTACACCCTATGTTTAAATATCATTATGAATATATGCCCGGTCGCCTCTTCAGCAAGCAATTTGTCCTAACTGATGACTAATGACTAATGACTAATGACTAATGACTAATGGCTAATGACTGATGACTAATGACTAATAAAAACAAATTCCCCGGCCTAACCAGGGAAGGAAAGATATTAAAAAAAGTAATGTTGTTTTAATAAATTGAATTTGCCAATAAGCGGCGATAAATTAGTAGCAGCCCTTGTTGAGTTGAGAGCGGACGCCGGGGCGGGCAGTCCTGTGTAGATGCCGCACCCGATCGCATTTTCCAGTCTCAAGAAAACAGTTGCATTCATATTTGAGTACCACTTAAGCTTGGTTGCTGTTGCGAGTCTGGCTAGCCAGCTCCAACAGTTGCGCCCAGCGTTTTTGGACTTGTTTGGGAGTGCATTTGATCGCGGTGGCGATCGCCTTGTCGCTTTCTTGATTCCGCTTCATTTCTAACAATTGCTGCATTTCCGGCGACAGTTGAGCGCGAAAAGCTTCCCATTTGTCCGAAGTCATTCCCAGCTTTTGATCGACATCAGCACCCAGCCATTCGTGGACGAGTTTCCAATTTTGAGTGCGGGCAAATTTTTCGACGTGGTACTTGAAACGTTGTTGCAAGTAGTCGCGCTGGCGGGAAGACAAACCGAGCACGCGGTCAATTTCCGAAGCCGAAAGGTCTTGCAATTTTAAAGTTAAGTAATTCACGCATTCTGGCTGATTTTGCGATTCCAGATAGGCGATCAATTCCGAGACTACTCGATCGCGCAGCACAGCATCAGCCGGATCGACAGTTTCCGATACCATTTGCTCGCGCACTTGTTGCAGCGCCGGAGAGCGGCTGTAAATTTCCGCATCTTCTCCCTTGCCCGATTCTACAGCCATTTCAATGTCGATCGCAGTTTCGGGAGGCTGGCCCTTGGCAAATCCTTGAGCGCGCAACACGATCAGGCGTTGGCGGTTGCGGCCGGGCAAACCGATTTGGCGCTTGGCGTAGTGTTCGGTGAAAGCCATGTACTCAGCCAATTCTAGCTGCGTGCGGGGCTGGTAGGTGACATCGAGTTGATGTTCGCGGCGGAAAGCTCGCAGAGATTCGATGTAAAAGCCTTGCAAAAAGTCTTCAATCATGTTGTAGCGAGCTTGAAAGTTCAAGTTCGATCGGAAAGAAGCAACATGGCGGTAAATCATAGCCGCGAGGTGAGAATGCAGTTCGACGCGGCCTTGCTTGGAACCGAGGCGGTAATATTGCAGGGTTTTTTGCAACCGGTGCTCGGCCAAGGTGATTTGCCAAGCTTCAACTTCGCCGGAAATTTGGATGCGATCGCTCTTTTGGCAAATCCGTTCGACTTCCTTAGCAATCCGCATCGCCACTGCTTGAGCGCTGCGGCTGGCAGTTTTCATTTCCCCTTGCAATTCTTTGAGGGCGAAGTCAGCCAAAGCGAGGATATCGATGCTGGGAACAGTATTGATTTCGGCGTTTGGTTCGCTGGAGGTAGCCGGAATGCAGTTGAAGCCAGAAGCGGTGTTGCAGTTGACGGTGGTGGCAGTTTTGACAGTCATGGCATTTATCGGGTGGTAGGGCACAGCGGGTGTGCGAGGACATTTGTCAGAGTGTGAGGCGGCAGTTGCTGGCGGTTTCGCTTGCTGTGCTGATTCAACTCTCTATACATTGAATGTTACGGAAGTAGAGATAACCGTAGTTATGCCAGTGTTCCACTCTCTCATGCAACAGTTTTTGGCTGCTGAATCTGATTCTAATCGCTGGCTGTGGAAGATTGATTTTATTGCCATTAAAGCCTTACTGTACAAGCATTCTGAGCAGTTATGTGGGTGGGGCGATCGCCAGGAAAACTGAGGGTGCTGCCAGGCCGCTGAGTGGACAATCTAATAACTGGCTATTTGAGGGGGTTTTGGCCGTTAGAGATTGTGGAATCGAGACTTGGCAGAGTGTAGCTATCTGCAATGTCTTCAGAACCTACGCAACAGCAGTTAGGAAACCCGGTTAATCTGAAAATTTGATCTTATCCAAGAAGGAAGAAGGAATCAGAAAGAAGCACACAGAGCTTTGTTTGCAAACAATTCACCCTGATTCTTTCTCTAATACCAAAGTCACCGGCCCGTCATTCTCGATCGAGACTTGCATCATCGCTCCAAACAAGCCTGTTTCGACTTTTAAGCCGCTCTGGCGCAACTTTTCGACAAATTTTTCATAAAAAATTTCGGATCTTTCAGGAGCCGCTGCTCGGTCAAAGGAAGGTCGCCGACCTTTGCGGCAGTCCCCGTAGAGCGTAAACTGACTGACAACCAGCAACTCGCCGCCAATGTCTTGTACTGACTTGTCCCAGCGCCCGGTATCCGTGGCAGAGTCGGGAAACAAACGCAATTCCAGGCATTTGCGAGCCATCCAATCGAGTTCTGTTTCGGTGTCGGTGTCTGCAATACCTACAAGCAAGTTAAGTCCGCGGCCAATTTTGCCAATAATTCGATCGTCAATCTCGACTTGAGATGATTTGACTCGCTGGAGGATGACTCGCATGGGAAATCGGTAATTAGGAATGAGAATTAAATAACTTCCACTCTTGAAAGTGGGATGGGCGTCCCGCCCGTCCTTTTTGGACGGGCGGGACGCCCATCCCACAATAACAATTAAAATTGTAAGTTATTTAATTCGCGATCCTTACTCGTTACCAGGCTCTGGCCTGGTAACGCAGATCCAGAGGCTCTGCCTCCTATCTTCCTAAGTACCAGAGAGGCAGAGCCTCGCTTACATCGGTTCCCAGGCTCTAGCCTGGGAACCAGTAACCTTTAGTTTTTCCCAAAACCTTTGCCGCGATTGATTGAAGGCATACAAAGACAGTTTTCGAGTTGCGATCGCAAAGTCTCGGTATCCAAACCCTGACCGATGAGAACAAGCTGGTTTTTGCGATCGCCTTTCCACTCGTCGTCGTCCATCGTAAATCGCTTGCCGCTCAAGTGAAAAATATGCCGTTTGGGACTTTCTTCAAACCACATAATTCCTTTCGCGCGAAACACATTTGTTGGCATTTGTTTGTCTAAGAAATATTGAAATTTTCTCAGAGAAAACGGCTTGTCACTCAGGAAAGAAATTGAGGTAAATCCGTCATTTTCTAAATGGTCGGAGTGGTCGTGATGGCTGTGGTCGTGATGGCTGTGGTCGTGATGGTCGTGATGGCTGTGGTCGTGATGGTCGTGATGGCTGTGGTCGTGATGTTCGTGATGTTCGTGATGTTCGTGATGTTCGTGGTCGTGACTGCTAGGAGTTTCTTCAGATTGGAAATATTTGTCCGATTCAAACAATCCGACGCTGAGGACAAGCGGTAGGGGAACTTGCGATTTTACTGTTCGCAGAATTCGAGCACCTTCTTTGACATCCCGAATCTTAACTTCCAACAAATCTAAATCTGCTTCTTCAACCAAATCAGTTTTGTTGA
Source organism: Microcoleus sp. SVA1B4 (assembly GCF_036700545.1). Lineage (NCBI taxonomy): Bacteria > Bacillati > Cyanobacteriota > Cyanophyceae > Oscillatoriales > Microcoleaceae > Microcoleus > Microcoleus sp. SVA1B4. Next base: position 16,582 of record NZ_JAUBPB010000025.1, on the reverse strand, counting down.
GGATAATTATATCGCCGTAAGCTATTTGACTGTAAGCTGCTTGAGAGTTGAATAAATCTAAGCTGTAGTTGGCTGCGTCTACTACTGTAACTATCGAATCGAGACGAGTCAGGTCGCGCAGTTCTGTTCCTAAAAAAGTCATTGCTACTGGCAGCGGGTCGGCGAGTCCGGTTGTTTCGACTACCAGATAATCGAGATTTTCTTGACGTTCCAGAACTTTGTAAACTGCATTAACTAAATCTTCATTAATAGTGCAGCAAATGCAGCCGTTGTTCAGCTCAACCATGTTGTCGTCGGTGGTGACAATCAGTTCGTTGTCGATGCCGATTTCGCCAAATTCATTTACCAAAACTGCTGTTTTCAAACCCTGCTGGTTGGTCAGGATGTGGTTGAGCAGGGTTGTTTTGCCGCTGCCGAGAAATCCTGTAATGATGGTAACGGGTAAGCCGTGTTTGGGAGCGTCCATCGCCGGTTCTGTCTCGGACTGAGTTGTAGATTGCATAGCTTGAATGTCAAATAATGTCGATCGCACTTTCTTTGTGGCTCTTATTGTATCTTAATTAGGACAAGGCCTGGTAAACCCAGTTTCTCGGAGAAATGTTGGGTTTGGTGGCATGGTATCTACGCATCAACCGGGAATCAGCCCGAAAGTGCAAAATAAGTGGGCCGCTAATTATCGGCAATTGTTAACGCGATCGCACTTTTTTATTTTTTTGATAATTTTTTTTCCAGAGTACCTGTGGGAGTTAGCCTGCAACCAGTTTTCCCGGTAAACTCAGCAGCGACAAATTTGGGACAGACTCAAGCCCAGTGCGATCGGCCAATTCCCGCTAATCTATAATAGTTTTAATTATCGAGCTGCGTAAAATATTTAAATCTCAACTATCAACGAAAACAGGGCGGTGGCTAACAACAGCCACCGCCCTCAAGATAGTATTGGGCTATCTAAATCTGTGCTTACGCAGGAAGCAAGACTGAATCAATAATATGGATGACACCATTATCAGCAGCAACATCGGCTGTTGTAACGGTAGAATCATTGATTTTGACGCCATTGGAAGCATCAATTTTAACTTCTGAACCTTCAACTGTCTTGGCAGATTTCAGCTTGACCACATCAGCGGCCATAACTTTGCCAGAAACGACATGATAAGTCAAGATTTTTGTCAGCTTAGGAATGTCCTTAAGCAGTGCTTCTACAGTACCTGCGGGAAGCTTAGCAAAAGCTTCGTCTGTAGGGGCGAAAACTGTGAAGGGGCCAGCGCCTTTAAGAGTATCTACTAAACCAGCGGCTTGGACGGCAGCAACTAGGGTAGTAAAAGAGCCTGCCGAAACGGCGGTATCAACGATGTCAGCCAAGTGAGTCACCTAGTTTTTGTAATCTGTAAATCACTATAACGCTAAAAAGTTAATTTAGCTACAGATATTTTTTCTCGTTCAGTTTGGTTTTCTTATATAAAATAGAACATTTTTTTATATATAACTCATGTCAGTAAATACCTACCTAAAGGTAGATTATAATTTACCGATTTTACTGTATTTTAATTTAGAAATGTAATCCTAAATACATTGGTAAGCCGATCGCCCCTGCGCGCTGTTTAAACTAAACGCAGGGGCGAGACAGCATCGCCCCTGCTACGAAATTTTGATTGACTTGGCAAAACACTCAACATTCAGCGCAGCGCTAACAGATTACAAAAGCCCGCCACCCCGACTGATGGCAACAGTTTGGGAAATCCCGATCTAAACTGTTAACAACCATTAACTAGCGGAAGGGTGACATGAGATACAAACTATTAGGTCACAGCGGACTTCGCGTTTCCGAAATCTGCCTCGGAACCATGACTTTTGGGGAAGAGTGGGGCTGGGGGAGCTCATACGACGAAAGCCGGAAAATGTTCGACGCCTTTGCAGAAGCGGGCGGCAATTTCATTGATACCGCGAATCTCTACACCAACGGTACTAGCGAAAAATATGTCGGTGAGTTCATCGCAGCCGATCGCGAAAAATGGGTAGTTGCCACTAAGTATAGCCTCAACATGAAGAATGGCGAAATCAATGGTTTCGGCAACCACCGCAAAAATATGGTGCAAGCAGTAGAGGCAAGTTTGAAGCGATTGCAAGTTGAATACATAGATTTGCTGTGGCTGCACGCTTGGGATTTTACCACACCCGTCGAAGAAGTAATGCGCGCTTTTGACGATTTAGTACGCGCCGGCAAAGTTCTTTACATCGGCATTTCCGATACGCCGGCTTGGATTATTTCTCAAGCAAATACGATCGCCCACCTGCGCGGTTGGACACCATTTATCGGCTTGCAAATCGAGTATTCTTTAAAAGAACGAACTCCTGAACGGGACTTGATCCCTATGGCAAAAGCCTTTGATATTGGCGTCACAGCTTGGAGTCCCTTAGCAGCCGGTTTACTGACAGGAAAATACAACACTTCAGAAACAGCCAGCGAAGCTAAACGGCTGAATTCATCTGAATCGGGAAAAATTAACGAACGAGACCTCAAAATTGCTGACGAACTTAGCAAAATAGCAGCCGAAATTGGGAAACCTGCTTCTCAAGTAGCGCTAAATTGGCTGATCCAACAGCCAGTCGAAGTTATTCCGATTGTGGGTTCGCGCAAACTCTCGCAACTTCAGGAAAATCTGGCTTGTTTGGAGTTCAAATTAACCCCCGAACAAATGCAGCAGTTAGACAAAGTAAGTGCAATTGAATTGGGTTTTCCTCACGATTTCTTAAAGAGTTCGACGGTGCAAGATTTTGCCTTTGGAGGGGGAATCGCCAAAATTGACAGCCGCCGACTGTAAAGTTGGTGCTATTTTCTAGTCGCGGGTTTACGTGGATATTTGGCTTTTGATTGCAGATATCGGCGAACCCGCCCTTAGAGGGATGATTGACATTTGTGCTGTGGACACAAGGTTAAACTGACGCCCACAGCCCAAATGTCATCATCTTGGTTTCTTGCTACATACTCGCACAAAATCTTAGGTTTGTCGTTGCCATTACCTGTTTTCTTTGATATTGTTGAGATAGGTGATATTATGTGAGTTTAACCCCACTGCATAAACTGTCAATTGTTAATCTATCGGAAGTCATAAATCTCTGGCGCAACTTGGTATATAAGGATACAAATTTCCCAAATTAGCGATCGGATGAGTTAAAAAAAAGCAAGGTTTGTCAAATCAAAAAGCAACATAAACTTGATGGCAAATTTTCTCTCATCTTCAAATAAAGCAATCAAACTCGCTCTTTTTTCACCCCGTACCTGCCAGTTAAGAGTCATTTTACAAGGTCGATCGGCATTTTAAAGGCTTTTGAACCCAGCGTGCAAGCTAGGTGTCTCCTGAGATAAAAGTCATCCTTCAGATAGAAGTTAGGGCAGAAAAACTGGGTTACATTTAACAACAATAGCAAGTCTAACAATATTAACTTATCTCAAACTTTCAATTCTGAAAAAAGCAGATAAGCCGGTTTTTACCGCAGCTAAACAGTTTCTTTGTTTGGCTCACTGAATGCGGCGCTTGCTCGTCAATAAAAGTTCTCAGATTTATGCTTGCGACTTTCAGTAAGACCCTGCTGAGAAATATATCCTCTTGACCAATTTTAACTGACAAATTTTCATTGACAAATTCCAGAGGCTAATATGTCGCCCCCAGAAAACTCAGTAAACAATAATTATAGCAATAAAGATCGAGCATGGGAGATCCGATTTACCTCTATAGATCCAGCAAAATCCCCCTCTCAATTCGCTGCATCGCCCGCAGTGCGAGCCAACTTATCAAACACTGAGGCTTTAGATGCACCAGATTTAGTTTGCCTGTCTCATTTGCGGTGGAATTTTGTCTATCAGCGTCCGCAACATCTATTGAGCCGCTGTGCCAAAAAACGTCGCGTATTCTTTGTAGAAGAACCTGTGTTTAGCGCGGCTACAGATTGGTGGCTTGATGTCAGCATCCACGAAAGCGGAGTCTGGGTAATAGTACCGCACCTGAGCGAAGGAACCAGCGAAGCAACAGCACAAACTGCTCAGCAAGCCATGCTAGATGATTTGTTTCGAGCGGCAGAAATTAGCCAGTACATTCTGTGGTATTACACACCAATGGCTGTCAGTTTCACAAGCCACTTAAAGCCGCTAGCTGTAGTCTACGACTGCATGGATGAACTGTCAGCATTCCAAGGCGCGCACCCGGATTTAAAAGCCAATGAAAACCAATTATTAAAGCGGGCCAGCGTAGTATTTACCGGGGGACACAACCTTTACGAAGCCAAACAGCACCAGCACCCAAACATTCACCCCTTCCCCAGCAGCATCGAAAAAGAACACTTTGCGACAGCCAGGAACCTTTCAGAAGAACCGGCGGATCAAAAAGACATTCCTCACCCGCGTTTGGGATTTTATGGCGTCATCGACGAACGCATGGATATCGAACTGCTGGCGGGCATGGCCCAAGCAAGGCCGGACTGGCATTTAGTCATCATTGGCCCGGTGGTGAAAATCGATCCGGCAACTCTGCCAACTCACCCAAATATCCACTATCTTGGTGGCAAATCTTATCAAGAATTGCCAGCCTATCTTGGCGGATGGGATATCGCCATGTTGCCTTTTGCGATTAACGAATCGACTAAATTTATTAGTCCCACGAAAACTCCAGAATACCTCGCTGCCGGCAAACCGGTGATTTCTACTCCTATCCGCGACGTGGTGCGGCCATACGGAGAAAACGGCTTGGTTCGGATTGCTAGCAATTCTGAAGAATTCGTTGCTTGTGCCGAAGAAATCTTCAGCGAAACTTCGGACGTTCGCACCAAGTGGCTGAGCGAAGTAGACGCCTTTTTAGCAGACAATTCTTGGGACAATACCTGGGGCGAAATGCTGGGGTTGATCGAAAGTGCGATCGACGATAAAAAACAGAAAGCCGAAGGCAGGATGAAAGTTTTAAGTTAGGAATGTTGAGGTTGAAGTTAAAGAGTTACACTTTACGGATTCAAAAACTAACACTCCACCCTCCCCGCTGTATGTCCAATTACCAATTATTCCTTACCCTTACCCACAATCAGAGGTGTTTCAATGTTTGACTATTTAATCGTCGGAGCCGGATTTGCAGGTAGCGTCATTGCCGAAAGACTAGCAAATGAGGCCGGAAAAACAGTCCTGATAATTGATACCCGCAACCACATCGGCGGCAACGCATACGATCACTACGACAACCACGGCATCCTGGTACACAAATACGGCCCCCACATTTTTCACACCAATTCGCGCCCTGTTTTCGAGTATCTTTCGCGTTTCACCGAGTGGCGCCCCTACGAACACCGCGTCCTCGCCAGCGTTGACGGTCAACTGCTGCCAATTCCCATCAATCTCAACACCGTCAACCAGCTTTACGGACTGAATCTCACCTCATTTGAAGTAGAAGATTTCTTCGCGAAAGTAGCAGAACCAAAAGATTACATTCGCACTTCCGAAGATGTCGTTGTCAGCAAAGTCGGCCGCGAACTTTACGAGAAATTCTTCCGCAACTACACCCGCAAACAGTGGGGCATGGACCCCTCGGAACTTGACAAGTCAGTGATCGCCCGCGTTCCCACTCGCATTAACCGGGACGATCGCTATTTTACCGATACCTATCAAGCAATGCCCCTGCACGGCTACACTCGGATGTTTGAAAAGATGCTTTCTCACCCAAACATCAAGGTGATGCTGAATACCGACTACCGGGAGATTGAGGGTTTTATCCCTTACGGAGAAATGATTTACACCGGGCCTGTCGATTCCTATTTCAATTATTGCTACGGCAAACTGCCTTACCGTTCCTTGGAATTTAAGCACGAAACGCTGAACGTACCTGTACACCAAGAAGCACCGGTGGTAAATTACCCCAACGAGCATTTATATACTCGCTGCACCGAGTTTAAATACCTCACCGGACAAGAGCATCTAAAAACTAGCATTGTCTACGAATATCCCCAAGCTGAGGGAGACCCTTACTACCCGGTTCCGCGTCCGGAAAATGCCGAAATTTACAAGAAATATAAGGCTTTGGCTGATGCAACTCCGGGAGTTTCTTTCGTGGGAAGGCTGGCGACTTACAGGTATTACAACATGGATCAAGTGGTCGCTCAAGCTCTGACAACTTACACACAAATTACTACCAAGCCCATGATTGAATTGGTAGAAAATGTTAACGGTTCTGCCTCTAATGTCAGCTCATCCCATGGAGTCGCCCATCGCCCAACCACAACTTCTCTAGAAGTCGCTGCTGTCAACAACGGCAACGGCAACGGCAACGGCAAATCTGCTAGCAAGTAGCTGGAAGCTGCGAGTTACGGGTAAAAAGGTAAGGTGCCCACACAGCACCTTACTTACTCGGTTTTCCTCAAAAGTTATTTAATAATTCAAACAAGCATTGAGGTAAAAATGAACGTTCTAGTGAAAATTGTTTTGTCTCATGAGGTTTTGGAAATTTCTCAATTTGCTCAGTTTCAGAAAGAAATACAGCGCCTCATTGAAAGCGGTGGCAAAATTCTGATGCTGGATTTCTCTAAAATCAATTTTCTGAAAAATTCCGAGTTAATGGCTGTAGTGGCGATCGTAAAATTAGTGAGAGACAGCCAATGTATACTTTTGATCTCTGCCATGAGCGAACAAGTTAGAATTCTATTTGAACTCACGGGACTACAGCAAATATTTCAGTGTTTGCCGTTTGCCGAAGAATTTTCTCTCAAAAGTGAGCTAACTGAACCGTTAGGAGGTTTGCCAAGTCTTGCTAGCTAGAGGGAGAGGGGGAGAGTGGGGGATAGGAAAAATCTTCCTGGTTTATTCTTTTTTCTTCTGACTAATGACTTCAGCACAAGAGAGCCTTCAGATGAGGCTGTTTTAATAGGCAGAACTTTTGCAAATTAATCAGCAAAAAACTTGTCAAAGTGGGGGTAATTGTAGCTAACCTATAAATATAACTTTGGGTAGATGTGCCGATGAGTTGGTTAGGTAGAGAACTAGAAAATTGCGAGATAGAAGAGTCTGCAACTCTTGATAGTAAGGTGACAGTTCAAGGACGCAAAACAGGTTATCCGCGCCCCCAACTGCGCCGGAGCAACTGGATTTGTCTCAATGGTAAGTGGAGATTTGCTTACGATGACGCGGGTCACTGCGTGCAGCCGATCGATATTTCGGAGTGGACTCACACTATAGAAGTGCCGTTTGCTCCAGAATCCGCAAAAAGCGGGATCGGCGACACGAATTTTCACGCCAACTGCTGGTATGAACGCGAATTTGACGTACCCCACACAGAAGGCAGAGTTCTCCTCCACTTTGGGGCCGTAGACTACCGCGCCCGCGTCTGGGTGAACGGTCAGTTTGTCATCGAACACGAAGGCGGACACACTCCTTTCACCGCAGACATTACAGCAATTGTGAACCTCAACGGGCCGCAGCGGGTGACAGTCTGGGCCCACGACGACCCCCAAGATTTGGAGCAACCGCGCGGCAAGCAAGACTGGCAAATAGAGCCCCACAGTATTTGGTATCCGCGCACGACCGGCATTTGGCAGACAGTCTGGGTAGAATTGGTGCCTCACACTTATATCGAGCGCATCCGCTGGACTCCCCAGTTTGAACGCTGGGAAATCGGTTTTGAAGCTTTTGTCGCGGGCGATCGCCAGTCGGGAATCCAGATTAAAGTTAAACTGTCGATCGGCTGTTTGCTGCTAGTCAACGACACCTACGAAGTCATCAACGGCGAAATCCACCGCCGCATCGCCCTCTCCGACCCTGGTATCGACGACTACCGCAACGAATTGCTGTGGAGTCCCGAAAAGCCTACGCTAATTAACGCTCAAGTGCAGTTGTGGGCCGACGGCAAACTCCTCGACGAGGTTAAATCTTATACCGCCATGCGGACGGTCAGCATCCAGCGCGATCGCTTCATGCTAAACGGCCGCCCCTACTATTTGCGACTGGTGCTCGACCAAGGTTACTGGCCCGACACCATGATGAGTGCCCCTTCCGACGAAGCTTTGCGCCACGATGTCGAATTAGTCAAAGCAATGGGTTTCAACGGCGTCCGCAAGCACCAAAAAATCGAAGACCCGCGATTTTTGTACTGGGCTGACGTGCTGGGGCTCTTAGTTTGGGAAGAAATGCCCAGCGCCTACCGCTTCACTCCCAAAGCCGTGCAACGGCTGACGCGGGAGTGGACGGAAGTCATCGAGCGCGACGGCAGCCACCCCTGTATCGTAGTCTGGGTGCCGTTCAACGAATCTTGGGGAGTTCCGAATTTAGTCGAAGCAGCAGCCCACCGCAACTACGTGCAAGCGCTGTATTTCTTGACAAAAACCCTCGATCCGACTCGCCCCGTCATCGGTAACGACGGCTGGGAAAGCATCGATACCGATATCCTGGCGATTCACGACTACGACAACAATCCGCAAACCCTAGCCAAGCGCTACGGGCCCGAAGTCCAGCTAGCGGATTTGTTCGATCGCGGGCGTCCCGGCGGGCGTATCCTCACCCTCGACGGCCACCCGCACCAAGGACAGCCGATGATGCTGACAGAATTCGGTGGCATAGCCTGCGCCGGTCGCGAAAATCCTGATTTTTACAGGGTTTGGGGCTACGTGCGCGCGTCCGACACGCAGGAACTGCAAAGGCGCTACAGCGCGCTGTTGAAGGTGGTAAACCGAGTGGAAATGTTCAGCGGATTTTGTTACACGCAGTTAACCGATACTTTCCAAGAAGCTAACGGTTTGTTGTATGCCGATCGCACTCCCAAGTTTCCTGTAGAGGTGATCGCGGCGGCAACTCTCGGCTGGGATATTCCCGAAGAAAGTTCACAGCCGCAAGCTATTAGTCAATGCTAATTGGCAAGAGGGCATGGGGCATTGGGCATTGGGAATTGGTGATGGGTAATTGGTAATTGGTAATTAGTAATTGCCCGCAGTTCCAAGTTATTGGATATAACAAGTCTCAAGGGCGCATCTGATTTTTGTAAATATATTCGTAGGGGCGAAGCATTCCAAAGTTAAGATGCACCCAGTCTCAATCATTTAATGAACCTCTTCTCATTACTCCATGCCCAATGCCCGATGCCCGATGCCCGATGCCCGATGCCCCATGCCCCATTACCCATTACCCATTCGATTGATGTTTCAAAGTTTTTTCATGGGCGGATTTGAATGTTCCACCCACAGAGTGCAATCTGGAAAACGCCTCGATGTCACAGCCGCCACCGGTCACGATAAATTTGCAGCAGCCGACTACCAACGCTTGCAGGAACAAGGGATTTACACAGTCCGCGAAGGCCTCCGCTGGCACTTAATTGAACAGTCGCCCGGAAAATACGATTTTTCCAGTTCCCTGCCAATTATCCGCGCCGCCCGCGACATGAAAATGCAGGTAATTTGGGATTTGTTTCACTACGGCTGGCCAGACGATATTGATATTTTCAGTCCCGAATTTGTGTCCAGGTTTGCAAGCATGGTGCGCGCTTTTATGGAGGTGCTAACTGAGGAAACAGACCAAACACCTTTCGTGACACCTGTCAATGAAATTTCATTTATTGCTTGGGCAGGCGGCGATGTCGCGTACATCAATCCGTTTGCAAAAGGGCGGGGAGACGAGCTCAAAATCCAGTTAATCAAAGCTGCGATCGCAGCGATAGAATCAGTTTGGGAGGTCAATTCCGGCACCCGGATCGTTCAAATCGACCCCACAATTAACATTATTGCCGATCCTGACAAACCGGAGGATCGGGACGCAGCGGAAGGTTATCGCTTATCTCAATATCAAGCTTGGGATATGTTGGCTGGACGTTTTCGCCCAGAACTCGGCGGTAAGGAAAAATATCTCGATATTATTGGGGTGAATTATTACGATCGCAATCAGTGGATTCACAATGAAGACCCGATGAAATACACCGATCCGCTGTACCGCCCGTTTCGTGAAATGCTGCAAGAAGTGTATGAGCGCTACCGCCGCCCCTTATTCGTAGCAGAAACGGGTACTGAAGACGAGTTTAGACCTGTCTGGTTTAATTATGTGTGCACTGAGGTAATGGCGGCGATGAAAGCAGGAGTTCCGATAGAGGGAATCTGCTTGTATCCGATTGTTAACCATCCGGGTTGGGATGACGACAGGCACTGTTACAATGGTTTGTGGGATTATTGCAATGAATCGGGCGATCGGGAAATTTACCAGCCTTTGGCGGATGAATTGCAGTTTCAAAGGCAGCAGATTGAACCGTTGCTGAAGTCGCAGAAGTGATAGCTGCGATCTAATTCTGTAGGGTGCGCTGCGGCGCACCTTATACTAAATCTGCATTAAAAATTCCCGATGATTTCCTAATATTTTATTCGATCAACTCAGCATAAAAGCGTCAAGCTCATCTAAATTGTGAATAATCTTGGAATCAGAAACGCCATAAGCTTCAGCTAATTCGATACTAGCTTGCAATCTCACTTCGAGGTTTAAGTTAGGATCAAAAGCTGCTTCTGCTAAATTACCTAGTCGTTCATAGGTAGCAAGAAGATTAGCAACGGCTGCCTTGTAAGCTCGGTCAATTTTAGCCAGGGACTGTTGATAATATTGTTCCACTTGTCGAGCAAGATGAGTATCTTGTCCCAATAACTGCTTGCAAAAACCAGTCACGATTCGACCCGCGATCGCACCAATGACAGCGCCAACAACAGGAATCGGAATCAAAGCTTGTCCGATTGTAGCTCCAGCAGCAACAATGGCTGAATCAGCACAAGCAAATAAACTTAATTCAACGAATTGATCGGCCGTAATTTCCCCTCGGTTCAAACTACCCACTAAACTAGCAACTTCCAAGCCTGCACTAACAAAAGCACCAGCTAAAGGTGCAGACATTTGGGTAAAATTCGTTAACCCATAAATAACTGTTGCCGATATACCACTAAGTGCAGCTCCTTTTGCGGTATCAATTCCAATTTCTTGCCAGTCTTCGGGGGTTAATTCACCCTTAAAAACGTTTTTACCTTGCTTATACTTAGCGTAAAGCTTAGTAGCAAATCGAATACTACCACCAATAACCGCGCCTTTAACAACAACGTTACCAAAATCAGCCAGAGTAGGTTGAGCGTCGTAGCGTATCCCATCCTTAATTTCTTTGTGTTCTTGCTTTAATTCATGCTCTTTGCGGTCTAGGGTATCGTCAACTTTGCCTATTTGCACATCTTCATAGTTAGACGATCCAGCTTGAACAGTCTGACTGAAAGGACGACCCGACATCAGCTCTATTTCTTGAGCTTTTTCTTGTATTTTTTGAGCAGTACGACTTGTTATTCCCTCGACTTGTTGCCCTTTCAATATTTTATCAATAACTTCATATTGGTTTTTAGGGATGTGGTAATATGACCCATCTCTGCCAAAGTTTTCGTATTTCTTCATGTGGTCGAGAACGTGGTCTAAATTATTGCCAACCCCATTCACAAATTTAGACTGTACTTTAATACCATCAATTAAATAATCTTCCGGTGCTGTTCTACCCACTCCCTCAAAAGTAGCGCGAGTTTCAGAGGAGTTCAAAAGAGATTTTGCATTGCGAATACCAACTTCCACTTGCTCAGCTATTTCACCGTGTTTTGTGCTTGTGTTTCCCAGAATTTTTTCGGGACTACCTACAAAATCACGAACTTTATCAATCTCTCCGACCGCTGCAAAAAACGCTCGGTCTTGTTTACTGAGTTCCGTTGCAAGCTGTTCTGCATGGCGCAGATTTTCCTGGGCTACTATTGCAGCAACGAATTGAGTTGTCAGATGTCTATCTTCTCTGTTTTCCATGTTTAAAAAAATAGCAGCATTACTCCCTAATTGCTAGAGGATAATGCTGCACTCCAAATTATAATTACATTTTCAGGTCTACGGTCTTTTTAATAGACTCGCTCAGGGAAGTAATGGAATTGATTAAAGTCCCCAGCCTTTGTTTGAGAGCTTGGCTAAAATTCAGGTAATTCAAAGGTGCATTCTGCTTGAAGTATTGCAGTTCACTTTGAATCAAGTTAGCTAGTTTGACAGTTTCCCCCTCCAGAAGATTGACTTCTTTCTTGGTTATGTTGACTTTAGCTGTGTCACCTTCAATTTCAAGAGCGCGGTTGTTGGCTTCGTTCCCAATTTTCTCATTCTCGCTACTTGTCCAAAAAGCACTACCAGCCAAAGCTACACCACCAATCCCCCAGCCAATCGGCCCTGCTAGTGCCAGCAGTGCATTTCCAGCCACCATACCGCCACCACCCACAGTAAGAGCGCCACCTCCTAACCAGGCTAAAGCAGCATTAACGGCGGCTGCACCGGAAAGAGAAGCAATCGCAGTACCTGTTGAGGCTGTTCCAAAAGTTGTGGCAATTGCCATTGCTGCTGCTGGCCCAAAACAGGCAACTCCTGCTCCAGCCATGACTCCTGCACCACCTGCTGCTGCTACATTGCTGTTATGAGCCGCATAAATTAGATCCCAATCTTTGCCAGTAATTTCCTTGAGCTGAAACTTCAGTTTTGTAACGACTTTGCTAAACTCTTTTGGCGAATTGGCCAACGTGTTAATGTAATTTTCGCATAGTTGGATAATCTCAACCCCACGATTAACTCGCGTTTGATAAAGACTTCCAGCGGCATTTTGTAAATACTCACAATCTCTTTGGTACTTTTCTACTGCACGGCGCAGTTTCTCTTGTGCCTCTTTTTTGTATTCGTGGTTAAACATTTACGGGTAAATACCTAATTATGAGGAGTTTGTGTTGATAACTCTGTCCAGCAGATAACTCTACCGCGCAAGCAGTGAGCCTTCCCCCGATTCCAGGTGTAAAATTAATCACGATCCTGCTTTCCCTGATACTAATCTAACTAGCTTTAACAAAGAAACTAATAAGCATTAGGAATCGTGTTAGACTTTGATTATAAAAAATCCAGAAACCTATCCCCTGCAATGGCATCCTCTAACGATCGCTTCCCCGAAGCTGCCCGCGACTGGGACTTAGAAACTCTTTACACAGACCTAGCATCCGCCAAGGGAAAGCGGCTCACGCCCACAGAGAAACAACATCTACGGGGTCTACTCTGCGGCTACAGTCCCGCCGAGATTGCCGAAACGCTCAGTAAAAACCCCAAGGGCATTGCCGTAGACTTCTGTAATACTTTATACCAATATGTAAAAAATCTTGTAGGTAAAGCTGATGAAAAGGTAGAAAACTGGAGGAAGATTTGTGAATGGCTGGAGGACGCAGGATATAAAACTCAGCCATCTGCCGAACCTGAATCAGGTGATTGTTTACCAATAAAATTCTTAATAAAAAAAGCAAATGTAGTTGTTGATAAAAATCAAATCATAGTTGATATAAACCTGCGAATAGTCGCCTCCTCACCTTCAGAAATTCCCATTATAGAAAACTTCGATATCAATGGCAATGGTGCAAACTAACGAAAGTGCGATCGAACTGAGATGTTGCACCATTCTCAATTACTTGTTTATGAACAGGCTTTTCGGCCTGTTCCACAAAAAAATTCACTCTTTGTGGAACAGGCATCTTGCCTGTTCTTGAGAATGGTGCAAGATGTGCGATCGCACGCATCAGCTTAATGTTAAACCGAATAGCAATAAGGGCGGGCAAAATGCCCACCCCATATACTAGATATCACTTGGATATCAGACTTAAATTTTCAATACCCCCAGGGGAATTCGAATCCCCGTCGCATCCGTGAAAGGGATGTGTCCTAGGCCTCTAGACGATGGGGGCGCGTCGTTGCGTTTGCTTGTGTTCCGCACCTTTATTACCTTAACTAATCTTTCCCAATCTGTCAACTACTTTGCGAAACTTTTTTTTCTACTCGTCCCAAAGCACGTCACAGTAGGCTTTGAGGATGGCGGCGCAATTGCCGATCGCCCCGAGATGAGCAATTTCAAAGCCGTGGGTGTTCTGGGTGGGGAAAGCCAAACAAGCGGCGCGGGCTACGTGGCCGAACTTCATGGCGATCGAAGCATCGCTCCCAAAACCGCTAATTACCGCCAACTGCACCTCTACATCGGCTGCTGTGGCTGCTGCGCGCAATTGGGCGTTCAATCCCTCATCGTAGACTCCGTAGCCATCCTGAACCAGCAAAACCGGGTTTTCGCCGTCAAGAATCGGGTATTCCGGCGCCAGAGGGCAAATTTCCAAAGCGATCAGCGCGTCCAACGGCTGGCGCTGGGTGAAATACAAAGCTCCGATCGCCCCAACCTCCTCCTTCGCCGACGCTACCAAATAAACATTCACCGCCGGCTCTTTCAAACATTCCGCCAGAGCCAGCAAAATCGCCACTGAAGCCTTGTTGTCCAGAGTGTAGCTCCCGATCCAATCCTTCAACCGTAGCGGGCGCTTGCGGTGCTTTCCCACCACCATCCGCGTGCCCGGTCGAATTCCGGCCTCGGCTAATTCCTCGGCGGTACACTTAGTTTCGATCCAGGCATTTTCCCACTTTAAAGAAACATCTTCCTGCTGAGCTTTCTGAGGAGATTCGTGAGAAACATGGCGAGAACCGAAGCTGAGAATGCCGCTAATTGTTTGCTTGTCTCCGAGCAAATCCACCACGCCTTCGCCGTAAACCCAAGGAAATGCGCCGCCCAATCTGCGGACTTCCACGCGGCCACTCTCGCCTATTGTTTTAACTAAGGCGCCAATTTCGTCTTTGTGGGCGGTAATGGCGATCGACTTTTCGGGATTGCGACCCTTAATTAGGGCGATCGCATTGTCCGCGCGATCGAGCCAAGCATTCACTCCCAGGGCGGCGAATTTTTCCATCAACCACTGGTTAATTTCCGATTCCGCACCGCTGGGTGAGTGCAGCATTACTAATTCTTCGATTGTTTGGAACAGGCGATCGAACTCTAACATTTTTTATTTTCGTTTTTAGGAGCGAATTTTGACGACATATATTAAAGCACATTTACCTACTATTTCCCCGGCGGTACACTTAGTTTTAATTCAGGCATTTTCCCACTTGAAAGAAACATCTTCCTGCTGAGCTTTTTGAGGAGCGTAGGAATGAAGCAATTGGACGCAGCAAAGGGCGATTGAGTAACAAGATTCATGCGATCGCGTGGATGCGTTGGGCAATCCGTTGGAGTTTCACCTCACCCCCCGACAAACTGGTGACGCGAGCAGGAGGCGACCAACTGCAGCCATTACTGGTGGCGGATACACTGCTGGCTAACAAGGGCTATGATCCAGATCAGCGTGTGATTGACCGCCTCAATGCCGAGGGGAAGATCACCGTCATTTCACCTCGTCGCAATTGCAAGACCCTGGAAACTTACGATGCTCAATTGTACAAAGCCGGTCATTTGATTGAGAACTTTTTCCCCAAGCTCAAGCAGTATCAGGCAATCGCGACGCGCTGTCACCCTAGGGCGGTAAGGAACCCCACGCTTAAAAGCGGGGGCTTTTAGGAAGTCCGGCTCGTTCCGAGCGGTGCAAGAAAAAAGCCCGAACCTTACCAGAGACAGGATTAGACCTACGTTTCTTGAGTCACGACACCGGAAAATGCGACGCTAGTTTTCCGCTCTGTCGTCAAAAGTTAAACAGGATTACGGGGTTAAACCAGTGCTTTTGACATAACAAGCTCAGGAAACATTCTCGAAGCGAACATTACCCAGCAATGGAGGACTTGGTGTCTAATTTCGTTTTTGTAATTGATACCCATAAACGACCGCTCGATCCAATTCGCCCAGGACTGGCTCGTAAATTGCTAACCACTGGCAAAGCTGCTGTTTTTAAAAGGTATCCGTTCACAATAATTCTCAAAGCAGACGTTATAGGACCTCAAAAACCAATCATTCTTAAATTAGACCCTGGTTCCCAAACTACTGGAATCGCATTAGTGCAAGGAGAAAACATAATCTTTGGTGCAGAACTAGCTCACCGAGGACAAGCAATCAAAGCCAGTTTGGAGTCTCGCCGTTCACTGCGTAGAGGTAGAAGAAATCGCCATACCCGCTATCGTCCAGCGAGATTCCTAAATAGGGTTCGCCCTAAAGGGTGGCTAGCGCCAAGCTTACAACATCGTGTCGAAACAACCCTAACCTGGGTAAATAAATTGATGAAACTCGCTCCTATTGTCTCTATTGTTCAAGAACTTGTGCGGTTCGATTTACAGCAACTAGAAAACCCCGAAATTTCTGGAATTGAATACCAGCAAGGCGTTTTGTGTGGCTACGAGATCCGCGAATATTTGTTGAATGTGCGACCCGTTTCCGCGAAAACGGAAAGCCTAATGGCTTAAAGTGTAGGCGGAGTAAGGAGTCAGCCTTTCGTATGGGTTGAAACGAACCTTGACAACTTAACGACCTTGAGGGTGTAAGTCCCTCCCCACAGGTGCAGTGGTGAAAGCATTACCCCTATTTCTAGGCGTAGCAACCCTAGAGGTAAAGCGGGGCAAGAAGGAGGTAACTCGGCAACCTAACTGAGAATCCCTTCGAGCAGGAATCCATGAGCAGCGCAAGCGAAGATGTGTCTAAATCATCGTTAAGTATAACCAGTGAAATAGGTTGATCACACTGGGAGTCCCAAAAGGGCAAGGATAGGG
>NZ_JAUBPB010000024.1:0-84377 GCF_036700545.1 Microcoleus sp. SVA1B4 | reverse complement strand
ATTAAATAACTTCCACTCTTGAAAGTGGGATGGGCGTCCCGCCCGTCCAAAAAAGACGGGCGGGACGCCCATCCCACCATAACAATTAAAATTGTAAGTTATTTAATTCGCGAGCCTTAGTATGATTTACATATTTTTTTTTTACTAGGAATCATGCGAGGTAAATCAAACTTGGTTTCTTTTTTTGACTTTCACTGCTTCCTTACCACAATTACCTTAAACAACCGGGTTAATTTGTTCGGGACTGTGGCGGAAAATATGGCACATAACGCGAGGTTTAGGGGTTTAAAAAACTCGGAATTTTAGTCAAAACTACGTAAGTATCGCTCGCCTGTTATACATCTTGCTTAAAGTAGCAAAAAACTCGCTCAAATCCCTACTCGCCGGCGCTCCCGCTTCTTTCTGCATCGGGCGAGCAGCTTGCAGCCCGCTTTCAGGAGCAACTAACCGAACAGCCGACTTTCTCTCAAAAACTTTATATTTTATGGAGGAACTTTACCAAAACTTCATAAAGATCGAGTAAAATTTTTATGTATTTTTGATGAAAGCCAATATAGGCAAGTCTTGCACTCAACTTTAGACCGTTACCGAAACCAAGTAAATGTAGTAGCTTGGAAGTCTAGGCCGGATGAAAATCTTGCTGTTACAGATTAAACTGTGCCAATCTAGTGTCAGTGAAAACTCTTAGAAGAAGCACTCATTTACTGCAAAACACCCTTAAGTGAGATATGTATGTATATTCACTGGTGTGGAGCCTCTTCTTCAGGTTTGACGATCGTCCTAAATATCGCAGGCTCGCGATCGTCTATTCGCGTCACGGCAACATGGCATTTAGGGCATTTTGGGCCTAACTACCTAACAATACAGGAGGAATCAGGGTTATGACTACCTTAACGCTAGTCAAAAAAACATCTTTTACAGTCGCCAGCTTGGCAACCACAATGTTGCTCAGCATCTGCCTGCCCGTCCGAGCTTTCATGTTTGGCACCGACGGCATCCAGTTCGATCAAGATACCAATGTAGAGTTCACATTCCTAGAATCTCACAACTCTTACCAGTCCAGCTTGTGGGTAGCAGCCAAAGCTGCTGAGCCACAAAACAATGGCTACACCAACATCGCCAGACTGTTTTACGAGACTACACCCTCAGATAACGGCTCTGCCAACAACTGGAAAGGAACCTTCGGCAACGCAGTCACCTCCGAAAACGGCTCCATCACCCAAAACTTCAGATTTTTGAAGGATCAAATTTATGCCCTGCTGCTGTGGAGCGACACCGGCAGTGGCAACCCTCTCGCGCAATACGTCTCGTCAAGCACCTTCATGAACAGCTCCCAATGGCGGGCCGCTGGCACCCAGTTCCGAAGAGATGAATGTCTGGTGGCGGGATGTCAGCTTGCTGTGTTAGGTAACTTTGTGCTCCCCAACAACTCCAGTGGCTCCTTTGCAAACATCAACGGCGGTAAAGGCCCAGAGCAATTTTCATCCCTCACAATGGCCGAACTGGCTAATGGCACAAAAATCTCCTTCGACGATGCCGAACCAGGAACCAAGCTAGACTTCAACGACTTCACCGTGTTGGCTCAGTTAGCCCCCCAACCAGTCCCCCAACCAGTCCCCCAACCAGTCCCCGAACCAGCCCCCGAACCAGTCCCCGAACCAGTCACAGTATTCGGGACTATCCTGGGGATCGGGGCTTTGGCTGCGGCTCGCAGGAAAAAAAAGCGAGGGCAGTAACCATAAAAATGACTCTTAACCAGACCCATACAAATCTAAATAGTGCGTCTGTTCAGTGGTAATCTGAGGAATAGCATTTCTAAATGTTAAGACTTTTTCCATAACGGGAAAAATAGCATCCTAACAAAGGCACTATTCATGGTATCCACCGCAGAAAAAACGAACGTAGGCTACATCACCCAAATCATTGGGCCGGTTGTAGACGTAAAATTCCCAGGCGGCAAACTGCCCCAAATCTATAACGCTCTCACGATTTCCGGCAAAAACGAAGCAGGTCAAGACATTGCTGTTACCTGCGAAGTTCAACAACTGCTCGGAGACAGCCAAGTGCGTGCAGTTTCCATGAGTACCACCGACGGCTTGGTGCGTGGCATGGAAGTAGTAGATACCGGGGAATCGATCCAAGTTCCAGTCGGAATCCCAACTCTCGGCCGGATTTTTAACGTCATCGGTCAACCCGTAGACAACCTCGGCCCGGTCAATACTTCCGAAAGTATGCCCATCCACCGCAACCCGCCGGCTTTCACCGAACTGGAAACCAAGCCTTCGGTGTTTGAAACCGGGATCAAGGTGATTGACCTGCTGGCCCCCTACCGTCGCGGCGGCAAAATCGGTTTGTTCGGTGGCGCAGGCGTCGGCAAAACCGTGATTATGATGGAACTCGTGAACAACATCGCCAAGGCTCACGGCGGCGTGTCCGTGTTCGGTGGTGTGGGCGAGCGCACCCGCGAAGGTAATGACCTCTACAAAGAAATGATCGAGTCGGGGGTTATTAACGAAGAAGACCGCAGCAAGTCAAAAATTGCTCTGGTTTACGGTCAAATGAACGAGCCGCCTGGTGCTCGGATGCGCGTGGGCCTGTCGGCTCTGGCGATGGCCGAATACTTCCGTGATGTCAGCAAGCAAGACGTGCTGCTGTTCATTGACAATATCTTCCGGTTCGTGCAAGCGGGCTCTGAGGTATCGGCTCTGTTGGGTCGGATGCCTTCGGCTGTGGGATATCAGCCGACTCTCGGTACAGACATGGGCGACTTGCAAGAACGGATTACCTCGACTACCGAAGGTTCGATTACTTCAGTTCAAGCTGTGTACGTACCTGCGGATGACTTGACTGACCCCGCACCGGCTACGACTTTTGCTCACTTGGACGCTACAACTGTGTTGTCTCGCGGTTTGGCTGCGAAGGGGATTTATCCTGCGGTTGACCCGCTGGATTCTACGTCTACGATGTTGCAAGTTAGCGTTGTCGGCGAAGAACACTATGGTGTTGCTCGTCAGGTGCAGTCTACTCTGCAACGCTACAAGGAATTGCAAGACATTATTGCAATTTTGGGCTTGGATGAGCTGTCGGAAGATGACCGCTTGACAGTTTCTCGCGCTCGCAAAATTGAACGCTTCTTGTCTCAACCGTTCTTTGTGGCTGAAGTGTTCACCGGTTCCCCCGGCAAGTACGTCAAGTTGGCAGACACCATTAAGGGCTTCCAAATGATTTTGGCTGGCGAACTTGACGAATTACCGGAACAAGCTTTCTATTTGGTGGGCGATATTAACGAGGCGATCGCCAAAGCTGAAAAAATGAAAGCTGACGCCAAGTAATTTTAGTCATGAGTCAGTAGTCAGTAGTCATGAGTCATGAGTCAGTAGTTATTAGTTATTTGTTATTAGTTATTGGTTATTGGTAACAACTGACAACTGACAACTGACAACTGACAACTGATAACTGACAACTGACAACTGACAACTGACAACTGACAACTGACAACCGACAACTGACAATTTATGACATTAACTGTGCGCGTAGTGGCCCCAGACAAAACTGTTTGGGATTCTAATGCTGAAGAAGTAATTCTGCCGAGCACCACAGGCCAACTGGGTATCTTGAGCGGTCACGCTCCAATGTTGACAGCTTTGGATACCGGAGTGATGCGCGTCCGTCCCGGCAAGGAATGGGTGTCTATTGCTCTGATGGGCGGCTTTGCAGAAATCCAAGAAAACAAAGTTACTATTCTTGTCAACGGCGCTGAAAAAGGCGAAACCATTGATAAAGAAGCTGCTCGTACTGCTTACACCGAAGCAGAAGCTCGTTTGCAAAAGGCTACTACCGGCACTTTGCAAGAGCAAATTCAAGCTAAGCAAGCAATCAAACGCGCGAGAGCTCGTTTCCAAGCTGCCGGCGGCACGCTCTAGCATTTCTCCCTTGGGTGAAGTACAAGATATAGAATAGGAACACGGCACTGCCCCATTGGTGTCAAAAAACACGTCAAACCTAGTATCAGTCTGCTGTCTGACGGTAAGGCCTCGATCCCCCCTAACCCCCCTTAGTAAGGGGGGAACAAGATCCTACTCAAAGTCAACCCCTACTCCCCTTATTAAGGGGGATGCGAGGGGATCAAGACTCAGGTAAAAGCGAGATTTCTCAGTAGGGGCGGTGCCCCCGTGCCCGCCCAAATTTACTCGTGTCCGCCCTAAACTCCCGCCTCGGACAATAGAGATTGCATTGTTTCCCAAGATAACCCCTGCTGAAGATAGCGGGGGTTATTTGGATTGTAGGGACTCTCCACGCGATCGATACTGATGATTTTTGCTTCCTCCGGCAAAACAGGAACCTCTGGATCGCTCGCGGTCGATCGCGTCAGGGAGCTAGAAAAGCCTTTAAAAATAGCAATTTCATCGAATTCGCCGTCAATTTCGGCCTTGACGATTAAAACTTCGTGCGATCGTTTTACCGTGTATTGTTCCAAGCGACGAGCAATAGAGTCAGCCATAGCAAATATCACTTTCCTGAAATCTGCTATAATATAGCTTAATTTTGTGGCTAATTTCAGGGGCAGCGAGCCAATATTTTATTCTTAATTAAACCTTTTTTAACAGCCGGAAGTAAGCGCACATAATATAAATTGTGTAAAAAAAAGTTGCAATATTTTCCGTCAGCAAAACCTACTTGTTCAATATTTTACAGCATATTTTATGTATATTTAGTACGGATAAACCGGGTTTCGATCAATAGAATCAGTTAAGATGCGAGAACTGTAAATAAACCCCGTGAGAGCGCGGTATAATTCATAAACCTGGAATATTCTGTATGATGCAGAAACAGAACCAAGCATTCAACTAAAACAGGCAACTGCTGGTGAATTTCAAAAATGTCTGGAGCTTTATTTCTAGAAAAATTTTACTTAGACGCAAAAATTATTCAATAAGATTTGCGAAAGAAAGCCTCAAGATAAGTTAGGATCGCGAATTAAATAACTTACAATTTTAATTGTTATTGTGGGATGGGCGTCCCGCCCGTCCAAAAAGGACGGGCGAGACGCCCATCCCACTTTCAAGAGTGGAAGTTATTTAATTCTCATTCCTTAGCAGCAATTTACTCTCAGCGCTCTCTAAAGAATGGAATGTCTGGAGTGCCACAAGGATAGTCGGGGATAGAAGCTTTGGATGAAAAGTAGTGATACAGATATATTGTATGTGAACATCGGTAAGGACAGGGAAATGCCTTGTCCGGCGCGGGGACGAGCACACGGAAATGCCGTGTCTCTACGGTTCGCTTTGACTTTTAATAATTTGGTATAAGATGAAAGATTGTAGAACCGAGATCGCGTCTTCCTTGTGTAAGTTGTGTTTAAGTACAAAATGGTTTATAATACTTACCAGCGGTAAGAACTAGCTCCAAGTATTAACTGGGTTTTTCAACCTAAACTAATGTTATGTCCACTCTTTCTCTCAAGCACTTAGTGGCAAAACTTTCAAGAAAAGCAACGCTGCAAACTGTACTCATAGTTCCGTTTGTCTTGCAAGTATTTGCAGCGGTGGGTATTGTAGGATACTTATCATTTAGGAACTCTCAAAGAGCAGTGAATGACCTTGCGGATCAGTTGATGGGCGAGGTGAGCAATCGCATCGAGCAAAATTTGAGAACTTATCTGCAAACTCCGCACCAAATCAATCAAAGCAAGCTGGATGCGGTGAAACTCGGTTTTGTGAACATGAAAGACTTGTCAGCTTGGGAAAAGTATCTATGGCGACAAGTGCAATTATATCCTTATATCAATTTTACATCGATCGCTAATCAAGATGGAGAATATCGCACTGGCGAAAAGATGTCTAATGGCACTTTATTGATTAACGCATCGGGGCCTTCTACAAATTTTAATTTTTATTCTTACAATACTAATGATACGGGCGATCGCACGACAGTAGCCGCCTCCGTTAAAAACTTCGACATCCGACAGCACCCTTCCTACGCCTATGCGGCTCTAGAAGCCAAACCAACTTGGAGTTCAGTTTATATATCCTTCCTAGAACCCACCTTACTCCTCAGCGCGCTGCAACCAGTTTACAACAGCCAGAAACAGCTAGAAGGAGTATTAATTGCTGCTTTGCGTCTCGACAGTATCGGTCAATTTTTAAACAGCCTCAAAATAGGTAAATCTGGTCAAACTTTTATTATCGAAAGAAACGGCACGCTGCTGGCAACTTCCACAGCCGAAAAACCTTTCCGCACCCAAAACGGTCAAAAAGAACTGTTTAAAGTTACAGAAAGCAGCGACGCAGTAACGCAAACTACAGCTAAATATTTAGAAAGTCACTTTCAAAACTTGCACCAAATTACAAAATCGCAGCAAATAAATGTTGAAATCAACGGTCAGCAGAAATTTTTAAAAGTCCTGCCATTTCAAGACGACAAGGGTTTAGATTTGCTGATTGTCGTTGTCGTTCCCGAAGCCGACTTTATGGAACAAATTCATGCGGGCAACCGAACTACAGTGTTGCTATGTCTGGCAGCTTTGGGCATGGCAAGTGTGTTAGGAATTCTCACTTCTCGCTGGATTATCAAACCTCTTATAAAATTAAAAAATGCAGCAATAGCTTTATCTGAAGGACAATTTGACCAAACTGTCAAGCTCGATCGCTCCGACGAATTGGGCGTACTTGCCGCTGCTTTTAACAGCATGGCACAACAACTGCAAGCATCTTTTACTGCCTTAGAAACTAAAAATACCGAATTGCAGCGACTCGACAAACTGAAAGACGAATTTTTAGCCAATACTTCCCACGAACTCCGCACTCCGCTCAACGGCATTATTGGGATTGCAGAATCTTTAATAGACGGTGCTACCGGACAACTGCCAGAACCAACAAATTTTAACTTAGCTTTAATTTCATCATCGGGCAAAAGATTGTCTTCTTTAATTAACGATCTTCTGGACTTTTCTCAGCTAAAACACAAAACGATAGAACTGCAAATTAAGTCAGTCGGTATTCGAGAAATAGTCTCTGTAATTCTCACTTTGTCTCAGCCATTAGTAGGCAAAAAAAACTTGCAGTTGATTAACTCAGTCGCTCCTGAATTGCCGCCAATAGCAGCAGACGAGAATCGCTTGCAGCAAATACTTTACAACTTAATCGGCAATGCAATTAAATTTACCGAAAGCGGCAGAGTTGAAATTTCAGCAGAATTGGTAACGGGCAACGCACAATCACCGTCTAATTCCCAATTAGCCATTACTGTATCTGATACTGGCATTGGCATCCCCGAAGATAAATTAGACCGAATTTTTGAATCCTTTGAACAAGCTGACGGTTCTACTGCTAGAGAATATGGCGGCACGGGTTTAGGGTTAACTGTTGCCAAGCAATTAGTTGAATTGCACGGAGGGAAAATTGGGGTATCTTCAACTGTAGGCGTCGGTTCCCAATTCATCTTTACTTTGCCCGTATCTGAGAGTCAGCCAGATTTTAATAGCATACAGCCGCGTTTAACCGAGGGTTCTCCCATTTTAATCACTCCTGAATTCGCGGGCAAATCCTCTATAATAAATTCTCAGCTATCAGACAATAGCGATTTGCTAGAAAGTGAAAAACTAAAAGTTTTGGTAGTCGATGATGAACCCATTAATATTCAGGTCATCATCAACAGTCTTTCTCTAGCAAACTATGAGATAACTCAAGCGAGCAACGGCTTAGAAGCTTTAAATCTGATTGAATCAGGATTTAAGCCCGACTTAATTTTACTCGACGTAATGATGCCGCAGATGACTGGTTATGAAGTGTGTCGAGAAGTTCGCAAAAAATACTCGCCTTTAGAAATGCCGATTCTGATGCTGACGGCTAAAAATCAAACTACTGACTTGGTAGAAGCTTTTAACTTAGAAGCAAATGATTATGTAACTAAACCTTTTATAAAAAAGGAATTGTTGGCGAGAATTAATACGCAAATTCGCCTAGCAAAACTGAATGCAGCCTACGGCAGGTTTGTGCCGCACGATTTTCTAAACTTGCTGGAAAAGCCGAGTATTATTGAAGTAAAATTAGGCGAACATCAGGAAAGAGATATGACAGTGCTGTTTGCTGATATTCGCTCGTTTACTGCGCTTTCCGAAAATATGACACCGGATGAAAATTTTACATTTATTAATACTTACTTGGGAAGGGTTAGCCCTGCAATTAGGAAAAATAACGGGTTTATTGACAAATACATTGGTGATGCAGTAATGGCACTGTTTCCTACATCCCCTGAAGATGGTGTGCGAGCAGCAATTGATATGCAGAAAGAAGTAAATCTCTATAACCAGCAGCGAGAAAAAAGTGGCTTGTTTCCGATCGCGATCGGCGTCGGTTTGCACGCGGGCAATTTGATGTTGGGTACCATCGGCGAACGAGAACGGATGGAAAGTACGGTGATTGCTGATGCGGTGAATCTCGCGTCTCGTTTGGAAGGATTGACTAAGGTTTACGGCGCGGGCATTCTAGTTAGCGGTGCAATTATCGATCGCCTCGACGATCCAGAAAAATATAAGTACAGATTTGTCGATCGAGTAACGGTGAAAGGAAAGACAAATGCTGTGTCGGTGTTTGAAATTTACGATACAGAAACAGAGGAAAGCATTGTACTCAAGCAGCAAACGGCGGAGGTTTTTCAAGAAGCCCTCAATTTTTACTACGAGCAAAAATTTGTTGCCGCCCAAAAAGTATTTCAGAATATTTTACAAATCAATCCAGACGATCGGGTAGCAATGCTGTATTTCAAACGCTCTCGCAAGTATCGAATGTACGGAGCCCCGGAGGGGTGGTGTGGGGTGGAAACTTCGACAGAAAAATAGGGCGCACACTGCACGCCCTACTCTGTTTAACACATGGTTGCACAAACTTTAAAATATAGTTGTACAAACACCCAATTTATTCCAAGTTTTAGGGCCGACAATGCCATCAGCAACGATTTGTTGTTGGTTTTGAAAATTGATAACGGCTTGTTGGGTTTTCGGGCCGAATCCTCCATCAGTATTTAAAGAAAATCCCTTGGCGTTCAAGAGTCGCTGAAGGTAGCGAACGTCCTCATTTTGGGTGACGCCATCGTTGCGTTTGAGTAAAGGAAAATAACGGCAGGAAGGTAATTCAGTACGAATTGCGTTTGTGGTTTGCATGGTTTGATTCTCCATTGGTTGTTTGCAAGTTGTTTAAAAGTAGAGAAGTGCGGAAAAGATGTTAATTAATAGTCCTGGATGCACTTTTGACGGGCATAAACAAGGTTTCGGCTTCGCTCAACCACCAGGTTTTTTAGCGTTTCTGGGGGCGTAAAAGAAGTATTGCTGTGAAAAAACCCAGTTTCTTGCTACCCGTGCGCCTAGGATTAGATAACTTGGATTTAACATCCGGGTTCACCTGTATAACAAGCGCCTAATAGACTCCAAGTTTGAGGGCCAACA
Organism: Microcoleus sp. SVA1B4; assembly: GCF_036700545.1. Taxonomy (NCBI): domain Bacteria; kingdom Bacillati; phylum Cyanobacteriota; class Cyanophyceae; order Oscillatoriales; family Microcoleaceae; genus Microcoleus; species Microcoleus sp. SVA1B4. The sequence continues at coordinate 74,935 of NZ_JAUBPB010000024.1, read as the reverse complement.
ATGCCATCAACAGCAATCTGATTTTCCTTTTGAAATCTGATGACTGCTTCTTCGGTTTTTGGGCCGAAGAATCCATCAGTTGTGACGGGATATCCGTTTTCAACTAAGGATTGTTGGAGATAGCGGACGTTTTGATTGGCAGTGGTGCTATTATTTCGTTTCAGTGTGGGCAGTGAAGAGCAAAGAGGCAATTGAGCGTAAATAGGGTTTGTGGTTTGCATTGTTTGATTGGGGATTAGTGGTTTGCAAGTTGTTTGAACTTGCTATTCCCCAGTTGTAGCTGTGGGGGGAAGTGCTTTAACAGTCGCTTTTTATAGTGACGCTTATCTGGGGTAGCTCAAATGAGTGACAGCCCGCTATCAAATCCCTTTTGTATAAAATAATTGTCAAAGACAAACAGCAGCGAATTTCCATTTTCGATCAACTTTTAGCATCTTTGCCGGAAGCCCCACACCATACCTGTAGGGCTGTTGGTGTCGGGATGGATAGGCAGATTGACGTAGGGAAAGCGAGGCAATCAATCCTGTCACGGTGTAATCGCTCTACTCTTATATAAGCTGAGTAAGGGTCTTTTCTATAGAGGAGGCAAAAATACTGTATTTAAAGCTAGTTAACCATGGGATCGAAAAGGGCGATCGGGAAAATTGGTTTGGGGTTGCGACTTTAACTTAGAAGTGATATCATAGTATCGGTAGATAGTAGATTTCCGGCTGTCAAACAACTTGAGAATGGAATCTATGACAATTTCTGTAACTATCGGGTTAAAGTCGGAAATAAACTCGTCGGCGTTGAGATTTTCTCGAAAAAATTCCTTAGCTCGATCGCACTGATAGCGCATTTCGTCAAAGCCAACAATTTTTACCACAAACGTTGTCAGGGGCGAACTCTCCAAATCGGTATTAGAAGTGCTTTTAGCCCGCCCATTTTCTAATAAATTCAATACTTCCGCTTCTAAACTAATTTTAGGTCTATAAGGTTTCTCTATTTCTGGAAAAAAGCTTTCCAGGCGCACGCAGTTAGGAACTTGAGCCGGAATTCCTCCCATCATCATCGCCAGAGAAACCTCAATCCCCAAATCCGAAGAAAGAGCTTCTAGCAGGGCTAGGGCAGCCAGTTTGCACCCCAAATAAAGCTTCGCAATTTCGAGATTGTACTTAGCAGTAGTTTCCCAGCGCTGATAGGTGCGATCGTCTGGATATCCCTCAAACTGTCGGAAAATTATTTCTGGCTTGAGATAATTCAGAAAACCTTCCATCTTCACCAAAGCAACTCGGTAGTCGCGAACCGTGTAAAAACCCCAGCATATGAGATTGTGATTGGTTTCCGGCAGTAAATTCCAGGTATTTGCCAAAAAATGGGCTGAACTATGGTGAGCAAAACTCATCACATCCCGGTTAGAGATTCGCACAGCTTTTTTGACCGTTTCCCGCATTTCCTCGTCCGTTAAACTGAGGTTAAACAGGCTATTTATTGCTTGCAAGCGCTCATAAAGACGCTGGCTTACCGTTACTCCCGCATCGGCGGCGCGAAACGGAATTGTTGCTTCAATGCAGCCGGCAATTTGAAGCAATTGCTCGCGTTTGAGAAATGGTTCTAGAGCTTTTGCTGCTACGACAGCGCTGAGAAATTCGTTTTGTCCAGCCAAAGGATTGAGGACTTCGCCCGGTACAAAATTGAATACCAGCATTACCATCTCGAAGGTAGCATCCGCAGGCAGTTCAGATTTATCCCGAATTTGTAGGTGTTGGTTAACCTCTTTTGCAACAGGAGTGATGTAGTAGCTGACGTTAAAGTTAATGCTGCGATCGACTTGTAGGTAGACGGTATCGTGAAATAAAGCTGCCAAAACCTCGATCGCATCTTCATCTCCCCCCACATCAAAAATATGTTCGGGAGTGTGAAAAAACCGCCAGGGCCCCATCATCGGCTGAACAATCAGTTCGGCAATCCGAGCGAGTTCACTTGGTTCGACTTTTGCTTCCAGGCGATCGATCGCCCAAATCAGCCTGTCTAAGCACTGTAAGTAGGCTTGTTTGCTATCCATCACAGTCTTTCCCAATAACATTACTGTCAGTCGATTTTAGATTTTAGATTTTAGATTTTCTCGACAGATGAATCTGGAAGCTGGAACCTTAGTCTAAAATTGTTAGATATCCACGACTGGAGTCCACGGCTTGTATCCGTTTTTGGGCGGGTCACGTCAGCCACCCGGCTGTTAGTTTGATTTTATCCTAGATGCGCCCCGGCTGTTTTTATTTGGGATTTATGAGATTTTGGTGGAATAATTTAGCTGCCATTTAGGAGGGAAATACTAACTAAAACTAAACTTAATTTCCGGTAGCTGACCTCCCCTGTTTTCCTAGTCTAATTAGCACAAAGTATGACAAGAAAATTACATAGATAGCTAAACCAATCAGACCCAACAATCCCAAAAATTGAGGGGTTGTAGTAGGGTGAAACATTTGTTTATAGAGCCAAGGTGGGTCTAACCAAATGCGGCAAAAAGGTTCGTCAATTACCTCAATTTGCGATTTAAAAGCACAGCTTAAGAAGGGAAGTTGAGCAAGAGCGCCCAAACCGCTGTAAACAGTAATCGCCCACCGCCAAGCTGTAAAAGCCAGTTTCAGGGGCGACTGCGGTCGATCGGCAATTTCTTCGTTTAAATCCTCCCAAAACCACAGACTCGCAGGAATTAAGGCCCTCCCAATCACCGACGATACAAAGCTCACAGGCAGCGCAGCCATCATCAGGTAAAGTGTAATTGCCAGCAAACTCGCCACCCGCCAATAAATAATCGACAAACGGACGATCGCCTCAGCTTTTGCCACAACAGCCCAAATCAGCACTACCAGCGGGATCGAAATTGTTAATAACACAGACAAACGGTAATCCATCCACACTAGCGGTTGAAACCAAGGCCCGGTGGCTGCCAATAAAAGACTCAACATCTTTGGGAAAATATACTCACTTATTTGTCACAAATTTTACTACAAAAATGCTAAAAAATCAGCAACCAGAACACGGTCTTAATGTTTTAGTTACTGCTACATTTTCTAAGGTACTTGGCGCGCTTTGAAAGGTACTTGAGACACGATAGACGGCAATACGCTTGAGTTAAAACTGTTTATTCTTGAGATATCTCCTTCCCATCCTCGCCCCTTTTGGGGGACGCAAGAGCAAATTCTTGTCCCCCTTGGGGGGCGAGGGGGAAGCTGGCGGATTTGAACCGTATTGGGATAGAGGGCAAATCTCACCATTATTTCAAGGCTCAACCCCTAAAATAAAATTCTCCCGCGCCAAAAGTTAGATTTCGGCGCGGGAGGTTCGGCATAGAGCTAAATGGCTCGTTTATTCCTCGTAGATGCGGCACTCAGCAGCGTCAGGATTGTCGTCGCAAAATTTTTCAAAAGAATTCTTAGGTTTGACTTGCTTTTGGTGGGAAGCTTCTGCTTGCAGTTCTTCAACTGCGTCCCACGCCGCCGCGCATTCCCCGGAAGTTGCGCCCTTGAGGTCACAGACGGTACGAGCGCTTTCTAGTTCTTCTTCAATTTTCTCTTGGATGTTGCCTGCGGGTGTTGTTGTCATAAAACTTGTTGGTATGAATGTGTAGGAGAATATGGTTGTCCCCGACCTATTTCTAGGTAATTTTAGCACGCGCCTTTGTTTAGTGAGCTTGTTCGGCTAACGGCACGTCCTTAACCCAAATAAAGATGTTTAACCGTTAACGACAGAGCAAGGGACTAGCTAAGCAGCCACTTGGTGTCATAACTCAAAAAACGTAGACCTCTAAAGTATACGGCTGGTCAACTGTGGTTTAAGTCAAAGGCTCGAAGCGAGCGTGTCTTTAGACCTGGGTCGTTGACCTTATTAAGTAAGAAAGGTTTTCTTTTGGGATGTTAGTTTGGGTTGGATTTGCTGTTTCGGTCTGGCGACCCCAGCTAATAATAGCTTGAGATGCGGTGCGGTTGCAGCAGCCCAGAGAGAAACCATCCATAACTGCGATCGCAGTAGCCGTCTCTACTCCCTGCTTTACTAGCCCGTAGGCGGATTCTAGTCCACAGGCATCAATGTAGGTCGAGCCAACCTTACTTTTGATGAAAACATTACACGAGGTTGGTGTGTCAAACTGTATTGAGCTTTATCTTTTAAGATTTAGCTGAACACGGGATTTAACAGTTAACAGATTAATGGGACACTCATGTTAACTTATGTTAACACAAGAACGGCGATCGAGGGGGAATCGATCGCCCAAGAATACCGTCCCCCCAGCGGCCAGTTCCGGTTAGCCTAATGTATAGAGATAGTTTTATAGAGAAGTTCGCCTTATGTACACCCAAAACCAAATGCAATGGGTCAGCGCTTTATCAACCCGTCCCTCTTTGGAATCTGCCCTCAAAGAAGTTATAGAACAAGCCGATCGCGACCTAGAAGGCCCGGCTGATTTAGCGCTGATATTTATCTCGTCTGCCTTTGCCAGCGAGTATTCTCGGCTGATGCCTTTACTCCGAGAAATGCTGCCAGTACCCGCGATCCTGGGATGTGGCGGGGGAGGAGTCATCGGCACGAACCGGGGGGGCCTCACCGAAGAAGTCGAGGGATCTCCCGCAGTCAGCCTCAGTCTGGCGCGCTTGCCGGGAGTGAATGTCAGAACTTTTCATGTCGGTTCAGAAGAACTGCCCGACTTAGACAGTCCCCCGGATACTTGGGTGGATCTCTTGGGCGTGCCGGCCCAGGAAGAACCGCAGTTCATCATCTTGGCTGACCCCTTTTCCGCAAAAATTAACGATTTGCTACAAGGGCTCGATTATGCCTATCCGGGCGCGGCGAAGGTAGGGGGACTCGCTGGGGGGGACGGTGCGGGCAGGGGCGCGGCGCTGTTTTGCGACTATCAGCTTTACCGAGAAGGGACGGTTGGGGTAGCTTTGAGCGGCAATATAGTTTTGGAAACGATCGTCGCTCAAGGCTGCAGGCCGATCGGGCATCCTTATCGGGTGACGGAAGGAGATCGCAATATTTTGCTGAAACTCGAAGAACAAACCGATGATATCGGCAGCGGGGGCATCGAACGATCGCCCTTAGAGGCTTTGCGAGAGTTAGTTCAAACTTTGAGCGAAGAAGACCGAGAATTAGCCCAGCACTCGTTATTTGTAGGCTTAGTCAGCGATGAATTCAAGCTGAAATTAGAGCCGGGAGATTTTTTAATCCGCAATCTGTTGGGAGTAGATCCGAAAGTGGGGGCAATTGCGATCGGCGATCGAGTCCGTCCCGGACAGCGCATCCAATTTCACCTGCGGGACGCGCGCACCTCTGCAGAAGACCTAGAAATGCTGCTCGATCGCTATCAGCGGGCCGCCGAGTACAGTGGTACATCCAGCGTCGGCGCCTTGATGTTCTCTTGTCTGGGGCGCGGTGAAGGGCTTTACGGCGAATCGAACTTTGACTCCCGACTTTTTGGCCGATACCTCAAAAACATCCCCCTGGGCGGCTTTTTCTGCAACGGCGAAATCGGCCCCGTCGGTGGTAGCACCTTTCTGCACGGCTACACCTCCGTATTCGGGATTTGCCGCCAAAATTCATAATTGGTGAACTGTTGACTGATGACTGTTGACTGTTGAAAATCTAAAATCTAAAATCTAAAATCGCCTCATGACCAATAAATAAAAGCGGCAGTCGCCTGCCGCTTTTAGCTGTAACTAGATGTCTAGAAGCCTTAGAAACTAAAGGTTGTACGGAGGAGTCCGACCCAGATATCGTCGTTGTTGTTGTTGTGTTCGGGATTCAGAATCACGTAAACGCCCGGTGTCACTGAGATAAAGTCATTGACTTGGAAGCGATAGAAACCCTCTAAGTGATAAGAGGTGTCGCGGTTTCTGGCGACATCACTCTCGGTAACTTTTGGCGGTACACCGAAGACGAAGCCGAGGAGGTTGCCTTGCCGCCCAAAATCTGCCAGGGCCAAAGTGATAGCACCATTTTGGATCGTCGCGTCATTGTTGCCGCCCCGCAGTTGTTCAGCCTTCGTATAACCGTACCAACCGCCAATCTGAAAGCGACGGCTGGGTTTGAAGTTAACTTGCACGCCATAGTTATCTGATGCGGTGGGTGATTGATCGAAGGGCCGGTTAGCCAAAGAACTGCCGACGCCGCCCATGAGGCTAACATCGCCTGCCCGATTGTATTTCCGGGTGTAAGTCAAGCCCAAGTCAAACGGTCTGCTGAAAAAGCCGATCTGACCCAGAGCGCTGAAAGAACCGTCGAAAACGCCCCTGCCGTCTGCTGGGTTGGGAGCATCGCCGTCGGAGGCTAGATAGCCTGCGGTAGCTCGGAGGCTGCCCAAGTTGAAACTCACACTTGCGCCTGCTCCCTGCGGGCCGCGGAATACTGCCGGGTTGCGAACTCCAAATCTGGAAAGTGAACCGGAACTCGTAGAGTTACCAAAGGTAGAAGCCTGGTCTGCAATTTCATCGAGGTCAAGTCCTTTAGGACCGACAAAGACTGTAGCGCGACCGACCGGGAACCGATAGTACACTTCGTCTAGTGTGAATTGGCTGCCATCATCGCCGTCAAAAGCCAAGCGAGCCATGTTTGTACCGGTAGCGGTGGCTCTATCGTAGCGGGCGGTGTTGACTGCTTGCAAGCGGGTTCTGAGCAAGTCTCGACCGGTGAAGCTGGTGTTTAAGTTCAAGCGCACCCGGTAGCCGAAGTTGGTGACAGTGTCGTCGTCCTCAAGGCTGAGATCATCTCCGACGAAGGTGTCGCTGACTGCAAAAATGGCTTCTCCATTCAATTTGGTGGTGGTGGAGAACTGGTTGGCTTCGAGTTCTGCGGTGCGAGCTTCTAGGCCGTCTACTCGTCCGCGCAGGGTAGCGAGTTCGGCTGCAAATTCTTCTTGCAGGCGTTGCAGGATGGCTAAGTCGTCTCGGGTAACTAAGTTACCTGTTGACCCAATTAGTTGGGTTATCTGGTCTAAGCAAGCGTTGACGCCGGCTGCAAATTCGTAGCGAGTCAGGGCGCGGTTGCCGCGGAAGGTGCCGTCGGGATAACCTACGATACAACTGTAGCGTTCGACTAGGGATTGCAGGGCTTGGAATGCCCAATCTGTCGGCCGCACGTCGGAGAGCTGAGTGACTGATGTCACCTGGGACATGGTTCCCGACGGTTGGGCCGGCAGTGCTTGGGGAGCAACAGGGACGATGGGGCCGCCCATTCCTCCGGGTACTGTCTGAGCAATTTCTACCTTAGTAGCTGGGGTGCTGGCGACTGCTGGCACTTCAATTTTCCCAGCAACTTCTGTCTGGCTGATTTGCTCTGCCAAGTCGGATGCTTGGGGCGAGGGTTCGGCAGTGCCTGCTGCTGCTAGGGGTTCAGTCGCTGCTGCGCTGGCCGGAGCGATTGGGGCTGCTAACTCGATGTCGCTCCCTGTTGTTTGCAGTGCTGTTTGCAGTGCTGCCGCGCTGGTTTCTGGTTCGATTGAGGCGATTTTTTCAGCGTCTGCTTCCTTAACGACCGGGGTTTTGGCCGCTTCGAGGCTGCTGTTTAAAGCCAGGTTTTCTGGGGCAGCAGGGGCTGCTGCAACTGGTTCTGCAACTATTTCTCCAACTATTTCTGCAATTTTTGACTCAGATGACTGAGCTTTAGCTAGTTGGTTGGCTTCAGGGGTTGCGGTCGCTTCTGCGGCGATCGCAGTGGCACTCATGACTGATGATAGCCCCAGAATTGCCGGGGATACTAGCAGTAAATTCCAAAAAGTTCTGTTCATTTTCCTCACACCTTCACACTCTATTCAACTCGACGAGCAGCAATTCCCAACTGCTAATTTTTGTGGTTGCTTGCCTGTTGACAATAACTGCCAAAATAGAACCTATCCATAACTGTTGATTCACAGTAGGCGTGTCTACTTCTGCTTGAACGTAGGGGCCCAGCCCTTATACCCCCAGGCATCAATTCAGGTCAAGCCCACATTACATTACAGTAGATTATACCATCACGTGCTAATTTCATCTCTCGATCGCCCGACTTGCTTGAATTGCTCTGCGGGCGATCGATAACTGGTTCTACGGGTTCAACCACAATCTGCCTGTAACTGACAACTGCCCAGAGTCCTCGGTTACGCCCGACTTAACAGACAGTTATAGGTAGGATTGTGGCTGCTTGTCGCATCCCTTATACAGCTTTATCTCCTATAATGTCAAGGTTTTTAACCTAAGTTTAAACCTCGCGACCCGGCAGGGGCTATTTTCCCGCCATGAGTGGGGAACTGAGACTTAAAGGCTGGTAGATTGACCCGATCCAAACCAAAGTTCAGGCTTGACCAATTTTGTTTGTTTGAGGCCCGCTGCCGTCGGGACTTGCCAGGACGATCGCCTTTTTTGAGACTAACCGTCGGCGGGTTTAATTTCCGGCTATTTTAACACAACTTTTTTGTTGTTTGAGTACGACTGAACTGGTAGTGCTTGACAATTCCCGCATCCAGGATACCCGCCACGTGATTCATCCGTCCAGAAATAAAAAACCTGTATCCGATGAAACTTGCGCCCCGAATTTATCTCGCGCAAGTCAATGCTTCAAATCTAAAATCTAAAATCTAAAATCTAAAATCGATTGACCCGCTGTTGGCGCAGGGAGAGCTCACTTGCTTGACAGACCAACTATGCCCAAGATTCCTAGCGGTTTGAACGATGTTTTTACCTACGGACGATCGCAGGAGTTTAGTGCTAAGCTGGCTAAAATGCCAAACTCAAAAATAGAGCTGCTGTCAGAACAAAAAACCGAAACGCTGTGGGTGGGCAAGTTATACCATTTTCGATTTTCGATTTTCGATTAAAGAATTGGAAATAACTGATGACATACAAGTTGGAAACATCGGCATACACTTGCATTATTTTGGGTAACTGGTATTAGTAAAAAAGTGAGGTTTTATGGAAGATTTTGGTATTATTATTGCCTGCTGCGACCAAGATTATCTGTTTGCTAAGGGTTGCTGTGCTAGCATCCGCTATTTCCTGGGAGATGTGCCGATTTGTCTGTTGATTGACGGTACGTTTTCTGTGAGTGCTTTGGAAAAAGCCTATGGGGTGCGGGTTATCAATCGCACAACTGTTTCTGAAGAAGTTCTCAGGAAAAGAAGTTTTGGTTGGGGCAAAACTAAAATGATTGCTTTCTGGGAAAGTCCTTGGTCAAATTTTATGGTTTTGGATGCCGATACGATCGTCTGGGGCGATGTTCTCAAATTGGCTAACTTTCAAGAGTTTGATTTTATTGTAGACAAGCCTTGTTACGATTACCCGGATGCGGAGATTTCGGAATTTTTCTTTGACATTCCGGGCGTTGAGAAGCATTTCCCGAATTTTCGTTGGTCGGAATCGCGATCGAACTATTTCTGCACGGGTACTTTCTTTGCTAAGCGCGGCGTTTTTAGCTTGGAAGAATACGTAGAAATTTTAGATTTTACGGCAGCAAATCCGAAGATATTTAAGTACGGAGAAATGGGTTTTTTGAACTTTATGATTTTCCGGGCGGCACAAGAAAATCGACTGCGGGTGCAGAATGTGGATATGCAGTTGTTGGTGCCGGATTTTGACCAGGATTTGCTGAGAAAGCGGTTTCCGGTTGAGTCAAGCGGGCCTGCGGGCGATCGCACTCAGGCGACGGTGATTCACTGGTGCGGGCCGAAGCCGACTTTATCTACTGGGAAAGTTTACTCGGAACCGATGAATTTTTGCCGCCGCAAGTGTGAGGAGGATGTTTGGAACCGCACGGGTTTGGCTGCCGAGATGTCGCTGCAAGTTGAGGATTTACAGCGATCGATCTACGTGTATAAGAATAAGTTTAAGAAGAAGTTTCGGCAGTTGGCGGGCAAGTAAGTAGGATTTTTTAACCGCAGATGTCAGCGGATGAACGGGGATGCACGCGGATTTTGGCTTACCCTTCGAGGGGTAAAGTTGGCCCGGCTGGGGGTAAAACTTGGCGGTGAACGCTTACTTTGTGGCTTTCCCGCTGAGTTTGCATTTCGACGGCGATCGCCTCAAATTCGACTTCCATGCAGCCGTAGGGAATCTCTAACTCGACACTTGCTCGCACATTTCCCAACCCGTTAGCTTTAAATTCGGTAATCCAGCGCGGCCCGTCGAGAATCAGGTATGTTTGTCGATCGTACACCCAAACTTTCACATAAATCCGGGGCATTAATTCCGGGAGTTGCACTTGCACTTTTACAGCCTGGCCCGCGATGATTTCGGGGCGCGGCAATTCCAAAATCGGCATCGGTACTAACTCGTCTTCTGGCAAAACGTAGGGAGTTGGGGGAGTGTCTTCTGTGGCGACTGTTCTGGTTTTTTGAGCAACTTGTTTCGGCTGCGGGGGTTCGTCAAAAACGACAAATTCTCTGGCTTCTGGGCTAGTAGATTTGGGATCGGAATTTGTTTCGCTGGTTTCGGGTTGCTGCTGGGTTGGGCTGCTTTCTTCTTCCACAACGGCAATTTCGTCGCTGCTATTGGCGGCGGCTGTTGGATTTGGTGACAGGGTGGTTGCTTTGAGCCAGTCGGGGGATTCACCGTTGCTGGCTAGGGAACTCAGTCGCGACCAAAATCGACTTTCGACGTTTAAGGTTTGAAATGCCTGTTTTGTGGGTGCTGGCGCGGTTTCTGGGGCGGTTGTTTCTAATTCTGGGCTGTTTTCGGGTTTTTGGTCGATCGCTCCGATTTCGGCTGTTTGAGTGGGATTTGAGATGTCTGAGGGTTTGGTTTGTGGGTCGATCGACTCTGGGGCAGTTTGAGGCGAATCGGAGATTTCCGACAGCAATTGCGATCGGCTGCTGTCGGGGAGTTTGTTACCGAATGCGGGCAATTCTAGACCGCCTGCACTTGGGGTGTGACGCGAAGCCAGTAGAGGGGGTAGGGCTTCAGTGGTTGGGACTTCAGCAGGGGAGGGAGGGTCTAAGGATTTTTCTACTAGCTTGAGGAAGGATATATTTTTGGCGCTTCCAGACGGTTTTGAGGCTGTTGGGGAGGGTTCGGCTTGATGCTTTTCTTCGATGAAATTGTCTTTAATTTCCTCTAGAAGGTGCTCTAAACGAGCTGTAATTGTGAATAGTTTGGTGGCTAGGGTGACGCCGCCGCTGCTAAGAATTGCTTCTCCTAAAATTAGGCGGCTTTTACACTCGGTTGGGATGTAGGTGACGCAGGCAAAGATGCAGGGGGGAACTTGTTCTGGCATCGGCTGCTGGATTTCTGCGAGAATTTTTGAGGTTTGGGGATCGCGCAGGTAAATTTGCAGTTGTGCTGAACCGATGAGTTGTTGGAGTTCTAGGGCTTCGGATTCGGGGATGAGAGTTGCTGTTTTTCTGCTTTGTTGGGGGTGTTGCGGGTTTTGGGGAATGTCGATTTTGCCGGAAATGATTAAGGGGCGACCGAGTTGGGTGACGAAGGTTTCTCGATCGAGGAGGAGTTCGAGTTGGACGCCCGGTTTTGGTTCGGGGGTTTGGGGAATAGGAAATTGGTAGATTTTGGTCTGCTGCGGTGCTGAATCGGCTGCTGGGATTTGGGTTGGTGCGGGGGGATCGACCGGGGAAGCGATTTGTGGGGCTGCGCGATCGACCGGGGAAGCGATTTGTGGGGCTGGAGGGGAAGTTGCCGGTTCGGTTTGGTCGATCGGCGGTAGGGGTTCGGAGGTTTCCGATTCTGCGGGCAATACTTCCAACTGAACGCCGTACTGCCAAGGTTTTAGTGGTGTTGATTTGGGATCTGGCAAGCAGGAGAGTTCCCACAGTCCGGGTTTGAGCCTGGTGTAGGGAATGATCACGACTAATCCTTCGGGGTTGGTGCGGGCCGATCGGCTTTGGACTTTCCGCTGCGCCCCTTGGTCGAAGGAGGTATGGGTAACGCGAATTTCGATGTCGGTGTTGGGGTGCTGAATGCGAGCAACAACGCGGTATTTACCTTCTAGAATTTCCACGTCGGAGGTTTCTAGGGGCAACCAGGCGCGATCGCCTTCTTTCTGTAGCAAAAATTCTAATTTTTTCATCTTTCTTTCCCCTTGAAGACCCCCGCTATGTTGCTGAAAGGTTTGCGGTAGGTGGTTTTTTGGCAGCTACAGGCATTGAATTACTATATTTTGTACAGTTTATCACCTCGATCGGTCAAGAGTTACGTTCAGAAAGATATATAGGCGATCGAGAAGTCGGCATTTGGCTCGATCGCTAAAATTGTCCTTCTATATCCCGCGATTGATGCAGGACTCTCACAATCTCGACTCTCTCTGGGAGAATTATATAGAAAACAATGTAAGGTTTGACAGGAAAACTTCTCAATCCTGTGAGGAGTTCATTTCGCTGTCGCCCCATATTCGGAAATTGGGCAAGCATGGGAAAGCGATCTAGCAATCGCACCATTTGGAGATCGGCGCCAAGTTCGTCCTGCTGTGCCAGATAAATCCATATATCTTCTAAATCTTTTTCCGCTTGCTGGGAAAGGCGATAGCGATTCAAGGGCACTTACTCCTGTTTTAGGCGTTGTTGTCCGCGTTGTTTGATAGTGAGGAGAAGATTCGGCAGAGAATTGTCATCGTACTCTGTATATTGTCCTGTCTGAAGCTGTTCTACACCGATCGCTATTTCCTGCTTAAGAGTTTCTCGATCTGCCTTTGTAGTGTCTGAAGTTTGATTTGGAATTAGAAGTTTATGGATGAGGATGTGGCGCTCTTCCTCGGTGAGGGCGAGGATAATTTGAGTGAGGGTATCGATGAGTTGAGTGTTGATCGTGGCGGCTTCGGTCATATGCGATCGGAGAATGGTTGCATTAGAGGAAGGATAACATTATTTTAACTTAGCCATTTTCAATCAGAATTCACCAAGGACTGCCGATCATGCTGAAAGCTGCCCAATAATACGGATGGGATAAATCTTTGCTGTCGAGTTTGGGGATGGACGGGGGCAAGGGAATGTCGCCTCGCGCACTTCGCAGTTGACCGCCTTCGATCGTCACTTTGCCTTCGATCGCGGCAATTTGTGCTTTTCTGAGAGCTTCAGCTTTAATGATTGGAGGGTCGTTTGGCCTGCGGATTTTTAACTGCTGGTAAAACTCTGTCATCAAGGCGAGAGTCCCCGCATCGCTGACGTACCACAAGCTGGCGAGGGCTGATTTTGCTCCCGATTGCAGCGCTAAACCGGCAAATCCGAGTTCTGCTTCTTTGTCTCCCAAGGCGGTTCTACAGGCGCTTAATACTAATAGTTCGAGGGGCGGATTGTTCCATTTTAAATCTCTCATTTGATCGAGACCGAGTTGGGTGTCCCAAAATTGAATGTAGGAGTTATTTGGGGTTCCTGGGCGGAATTCTGCGTGGGTGGCAAGGTGGATGATTCCGTATTTTTGTTGCAGTCGCTGGGATTGCAAGTTTACTAGGGTGAAGTCTTGGTTGAGAAAGGATTGACCGGGCCACTGTCGGGCGATCGCGCCTAGTTCTAACGGCACTGCTGGTAGCGGTTCTTTGTTCGCCTCTTCTGCGAAATCTGATGCTCCCATTGCTAGGACTTGCACGTTTCTGAGGTCGGTGTAATTGCTGTCTGTGAGTTTGAAGGCTGGGATGCGGGCGAGGCTGTATTTTTGGATCAGAAATTGCTTTCCGTCGTGCATTGCTGCTAGGGGTACGGTTCGCAAACCTGCGCCGACGCAGAACAGCAAGGTTTCAATTTTTGCTGTTTGCAAATCTGTTTCTAGGGGTGCAACTATCCATTTGTAGAGTTGTTGGGCTGGTTCTAGATAGCTGGTGGTGTTAATTTTTACGGGGTTGGTGATTTCGCTGCGGAATTCTTGGACTACTGAGAGCAGTTTCTCTTGTTTGGCTTCGGGGATGCTGCGGAGAATGGGCGGGCGATCGGGCAATATTAAGATTAATTCTAGTTGGTCGGTGCGGGGGATAGCGTAAATTAAAGCTGGTTTTTTCTTGGTTTGAACTGCTAGACGGGAGAGAGTTTTTGATATTGCTTCGGCGGTTTTAGCACGGGTTTCAAAGTCTTGTTCAAAGTAGTTTTGATACTCTTCTTCCCAGTTTTCTTCGATTCTGGTTACGGCTTCGGTGAGGTTTCCCCGATCGAGCAAATTTCTCATTTCTTGCCCGCCCAGCCCGCCCTGGCCTGTGTTTTGGGCAATTGTAGCGAGGTTCGCCGTGCTCAGGCAGAAAAATATTGCTATCACACAGTAAAAAATAGCTTTTTTAATTTTTTTCTGAGTCGTGTGTTTTTGGCGTTGCTGCTGGGATTGGTAGTGCATGGTTTTGGGGCGGTTAAGGGCGCCGTTGGCGGCAGCAGTTGGCAAAAGTTTGGATGTGGGTGAAAATTTTGACTGAAAGCATCCAGGATACAAGCCCCCGGATTCATCCGTCCAGAAATAAAAAACCTGTATCCGAGAAACTTCCCCCCCGAATTTATCCGTGGGGTCAATGCTTCATTCAATTCTTTAATCTAAAATCTAAAATCTAAAATCTAAAATCGATTGACTGTGCTGGCGATCGCCGCACGATTATAGCATTCAAGAGCAACCCCAAATATCTACCGTAGGGTGTGGATACCAGCAGCAACAGAGGCCCCACGCCAGGAAATTGACCATTTATGTAAAAGTTTGTAAATTATGCAGGGGTTTTGCATAAACAGGACTTACGCAAAAAACTGAGATGTTGCACTATTTTCAATAATCCTTTTATGAACAGGCAAGATGCCTGTTCCACAAAAAATTCATCTTTTGTGGAACGGGCCGAAGAGCCCGTTCTTAAGAATGGTGCAAGATGTGAGTTTAACCGGCATTAGCTATACGGGCGTCTTTGAATTTTTGCGACACATCCGCACTTCTCAGGTTGAATCGAGTTTTGTCTTGGTATTAAGTGAGGAATACTCTGCATCGATCGCCGATATATTGAGTTACCTCAGTAGATATATTCTCTGTATTTACTTCTTTTAAAATAGTTAGGTTTTTTCGCCCAAACTTAGTTAAAGCTCGGCTGGTTAATTGTTTTGCCTCGGATATCTGCCAGGTTATTTCGTACAATTCGCCAAGACTGCTTTTCGCATAAGATTTTGCCGGAAAACCTCATAGTTTTTTAACATCATTGGCGGCGGTTGCTAATAGTTGAGCAAGATAAATAAAAACACTTAATTATTTAGAGAATTTTACGCTAGGCGGGCGATCGCTTTTTT
This sequence comes from Microcoleus sp. SVA1B4, assembly GCF_036700545.1. Taxonomy (NCBI): domain Bacteria; kingdom Bacillati; phylum Cyanobacteriota; class Cyanophyceae; order Oscillatoriales; family Microcoleaceae; genus Microcoleus; species Microcoleus sp. SVA1B4. The sequence goes on along the minus strand of NZ_JAUBPB010000024.1, from coordinate 59,751 downwards.
CTTCTTTTCTCCTAAATAACTAAAGCCTTCTTGCTTCTGCTATACATTGTGTGCGATCGAACCATATCAAGTGCGTTAGCGCAGCCCTCGAAGAGGATCGCGATCCGATTGGGGGATGTGTATTAGTATTTCTTCACATATCCTGATTTCGGTCTATGATATATGCCTTATGGCGTATTTGTGTTTAAAGCCCGTTACCGCGTACCGCTGATGAGTCAATCAACCAATTCACCGCTATCCCAACCAGTTTCTCGAAGAACCGCCCTCAAATTCCTCGGAGTCGGTGCCGCAGGCGGGCTGCTGGGCTACTCTCGGTTTTCCAAGCCAGAGCCCGCCGTTTTTGTGCAAGATTCTCTTGACTTGCCGCGAATGCTGAATAACCGCAAAACCGTTGCAGTTGTAGGCGCAGGCTTAGCAGGGCTCGCCTGTGCTTACGAGCTATCCCAGCGAGGTTTCGCCGTAACATTGCTCGACAAATCGCCCCAACTCGGCGGTAAAATTGCTAGTTGGCCGATACAAGTCGGGAACGAAACTTTTATGATGGAACACGGTTTCCACGGTTTTTTTCCGCAATACTACAACCTCAAAAGTGTGGTTGAAGAACTAGAAATTACCGATAACTTTATATCTTTAGAATCCTACGCCGTTCTGTTTAGAGACGGCAAATACAAACCCGAAGTTTTCCGTCCCAACCATTCAGCTTTTCCCTGGAATATAGTTGACTTGGGGATATCTTCTCCCAATCGGCTCAAGTGGGGAATCAATCTTACAAAACCCGCTCACTGGCAAGTATTTCGGGAAATCGGCGGTTTTCAAACTCAAAAAACTTTCGATCGCCTCGACAATATATCAGTTGCCGACTGGGTAAAAGGTGAATTTCCGCGCGGGCTTTATGACTTGTATTTTCTGCCTTTTGCCAAGTCCAGCCTCAACGCTCCAGACGAATTGAGCGCGGGAGAATTAATGCAATTTTTCCACTTTTACTTTTTCGGAAATCCAGAGGGTTTGGCCTTCAACGGTACGCGGCAAGATATGGGCACGAGTTTGGTGCAGCCTATTGCCAGAGCCATTGAAAGCAAAGGCGGCAAAGTATTAACAGATGTCGCAGTCAGTGAGATTCGCTGGGAAAACGGTCAGATTGATTCTCTGAGTTACCAGTCGGGAGACGTGCAAAGTAAAATACCTTTTTGGGTGAAGCGAAACGCGCTGTTAACTGACAGCAACTCTACCGAATATTTCGGCGCTGGGGACAGCGTATTTGCCGCCGCACCGTCGGGAAAAGAGGCAATTTCTCTGAGCTGCACTCACCAAGGCTGCACAGTTCAGAAACAAAACGACGGTCAATTTCACTGTCCTTGTCACGGGGCAGTTTTTGATGCCGAAGGGCGAGTTGTGAGCGGGCCTGCTCAGCGGGATTTGCCTCGATTTAAGGTAGTAGATGAAAAAGCAGATGAAATACAGTTAGTAGCAGCGGTTAAGCAATCGCAGCCGCAAAATTTGGGAGAAACATTGAAGGCTGATTACTATGTTTTGGCGGCCGATGTTCCGGGGATGCAGCATTTGTTTAGTTTGGCTAGCGGTGAGGTAAATCCGCAGGTGCAGAGTCGGATCGAGAGCTTGAAAATAGCCGATCCGTTTGCGGTTGGGCGTTTTTGGTTCGATCGCGAATTTCCCTGGGAACACAGCAATTTCAGTTCGCTTTCCGGCTACAAACTGACTGACAGCATCACGCTTTACCACCGAATTCAGGATCAGTTCATAGAGTGGAATCAGAAAACGGGCGGTAGTGTAGTGGAACTGCACGCTTATTGTTACAAGGAGAAGGAATTTCCGAATCAGGAAGTTTTGCTGGCGACTTTTGAGCAAGAATTGTACGAAATTGTACCGGAATTAAAAGAGGCAAATATGCTGCACCGGGAATTGGTAAATCAAAAGAATTTCTCTGGATATCCGCCCGGTAGTTATGCAGAAAGACCAGAAACTTGCTGTGCTGTTCCGAATCTGTTGTTTGCGGGAGATTGGGTGAAAATGCCGTTTCCGTGCGGTTTAATGGAAAGGGCGGTTAGCAGCGGTTTGTTGGCAGCTAATGCTATTTTATCTCAGGAGGGTTTGCAGAGGCGATCGCTCTTGACGGTGAATCCCGAAGGCGTGTTAAAAATCTAAGGTTTGCAGTGGGGCGGGCTTTATAAATCGTCAATCATCGGCTGGTATCCTCGGTGAAACCCGCCCCCTGTCATACGATTTTAGATTTTAGATTTTAGATTTTAGATTTTATATTTGAAAAAATGGGAATGACTGATTATCTAAGGGTTTAGAGGTTTCCTAAAGTTGCATTCTTTTTCTAAGATGAGTTACGGTTTGTGGGTGTGGTTTAGCTGAGGGGAAAAGGCAGAGCTTGCGAACAAAAAAAATATCTGCGTTAAGCGGGGTGGATATGCGGTTAAAATATTATTGAATGAGTATAAAGCAATAATAAATGCTAAATAGTAACTGCAAACTTCGCAATAAATCTGTAACGTTTGATGCTTTTGCAACAGAATATGATTTCGTGGCCTCGTTGCAAAACCAGAACGATTTCTTTACTAACAACCTATCTGTCAGCAAAGGTTCAGTATTAGATATTGGCTGCGGTTCGGGAATTCTTGCTTTTGAATTAGCCCAGTATTACGATAATGTGGTCGCCGTCGATTTGTCAGCAAAAATGCTAGATATAGCCCGTCAAAAACGCTCAGCCCCCAATATCGAATATATCCAAATGGATGCCAGTCAATTAGCGCTCGATCGCCAATTTGATTTAATAGTTAGTTCTGCAACTTTTCACCACCTGCCCAACCTTCCCGCCGCCCTCCATGCAATTAAACAATTGTTAAATCCGCACGGAAAAATCGTCTTTATAGATAATATATCGGAAGTCGAGACACCTGCTACAATAGGCTACATATTAGGTGCAGCGAGAGATTTTAATCCCGACTGTTCCACCTACGGATTTCGCCATGCTTTAAGACTATTAAAATTTCGATTGTCGCCTGGGTGGTTGAAGCATTTAGCTAACGATAGGTATTTGTCAGAACGGAGATTTAGAAAAATTTACGGTCGTTGCTTTCCGGGCTGTTATTTTGTAAAATTGGGTTGTTTTATGGGCGTAATTTGGGAATATTTGTAATGCAAAACAACGCGATAAAATCGGTAGCTGGAAAAGGGGAAAAAACTCACATCCGCCAGTTGGGCATTAATCTCGATCGCTGGTATGCCATCGCCCGCAGCACCGAGGTACAAACTCAGCCCGTCACTGCGAAAATCTGGAATCGGGCGATCGTACTTTTCCGCGACAGTGCAGGCAAAATCAACGCTTTAGAAGATAGATGTCCGCACCGACAAGTTAAACTCAGCCACGGTCAAGTTAAAGGCGATTTAATCGAATGTGCTTACCACGGATGGCGGTTAAATGCAAGGGGAGAATGCGCCGAAGTCGATTATTTAGCAGAAAATCAAAAGCTACCTAACTGCAAAATTCGCTCCTATCCTGTCCAGGAAAAAAACGGTTTTATCTGGCTGTTTCCCGGCGACGAAACCCAAGCCGAAAAAATAGATTTACTGGATTTGCCAGAGTGGGAACATCTCAATTATATTGTCACAGTTTCAGTCATCGACTGTCAGGCACACTATTCATTTTTAATTGAAAATTTGATGGATATGTACCACGGACACTTGCACGATGATTGGCAAGCTTGGGCAAATCCAGTGTTAGATACTTTAGAAGAAAACGAGCATCAAGTAACTGCTCGCTATCAGGCACAAAGTTATTACAAAATAGATAAAATTTGGTCAATTTCTCAGTTATTTTTTAAATCTTTGCGCCGACTGCACCCGGAACCGCTGGAGGTGAGTTATGTTTACCCGCACTGGGTTTCCACTTTGGGGAGCGACTTTAAGATTTACTGCTTGGTTTGTCCGGTGAGCGAAACAGCAACTCGCGCTTATTTAATTCATTTTACCTCATTAAATGCGTTTTGGCGGCTGCACAAATTGCCTGTTTGGTTTCGCAGGTTTATCAAAGATTGTTGTTTCGGCGCGGCTCAAAAGTTATTAGATGGTTTGGTGCGGCAGGATGTGTTAATGATTGAGGAAGAACAGCAGGCTTTTTTGCAGAATTCAGAAAGAAAAAATTATGAATTAAATCGAGCTTTAGCCAGCGTGCAAAAGTTGATGAGAAGTCAGGGGGAAAATGGGTAATTCAGCCGCAGATTGAAGCCTACAGCGGGACGAATGAAACCAGCCTGCACAAGCTAAGTTGAGAGTTCGCCTTTCCAAGCTTGAGCATGGTATTCTAGCAGCAAGGAAAATTGACTTTCGGGAAGCAATTACCAACCACACCTAACACAGGAACCAAGCATGAACCGTGTCAGCATCAAGGGTGAGGAACACCCCATTAGGAAAATCTTTAGCGATGACTTTATGTTTACCATTCCCCTCTACCAGCGTCCCTATGCTTGGACAAATGAGCAAGCTGGGGAACTGCTCGAAGACCTGTTAACATTCTTGGGAGATGGTAACGAGACGATTGATGAACTCAACCCCTACTTTCTAGGCAGCATTGTTTTGATCAAATCGGAGCAGCCAGCCGCTGAAATTGTAGATGGTCAGCAACGTCTAACAACTCTCACCATACTACTAGCTGCTCTCAGGGAATCATTGCCAACACAACACGCCAATGACTTGACCACTTATCTATACCAAAGAGGCAGCTTAATCGCGGGTATAGATAATCGTTACCGTCTGACTTTGCGCGAGCGAGATGCAGAATTTTTCAAGGAATATATTCAAAATGAAGGTGGTATTAACAAGCTCCAAAAATTAAACAATGCTGAGCTGATGGATACTCAGAAGCTTATTAAAGAAAATGCACATTTATTCTTGCAACGTTTGCAGACTATCGCTGAATCCCACCGTATACGTCTTGCCCAGTTCATCATTACCCAGTGCTTCTTGGTAGTGGTTTCTACGCCTGACTTTGACTCTGCTTATCGGATATTTTCTGTGTTGAACAACAGGGGATTGGATCTCTCGATAACTGATATCTTGAAAGCGGACATTATCGGAAAAATACCCGAAAGCCAACAAGAAAAATATACTAAAAAGTGGGAAGATACCGAGGAGGAGCTGGGACGCGAGTTATTCAAAGACTTGTTTTCTCATATTCGGATGATTAAAGAAAAGAAAAAACTTAGCAAGAGTATCCTTAAAGAGTTTCAGGAAAACATCAATCCTGCGGCAGGGTCTCAGCAATTCATTGATGAAATTTTAGCTCCTTATGCTAAGGCTTTTTCGGAAATTCACAACTCAACCTATGAAAGCGAGCGGCGTGCCGAGGAAATTAATCAACTATTTAAATGGTTAAACAAAATTGAGAATGTTGACTGGATACCGCCTGCCATTTTCTACCTATCGCGTAACCGTAATAACTCCGATAATTTGGTGCGTTTTTTTACAGATTTAGACCGCCTTGCGGCAGGTTTAATGATTGTCCGCGCCAATATTAATAAACGGATTGAACGTTACAGCAGATTGCTTACTGCTATTGAACAAGAGGAAGATTTATTCAATTCCAATTCACCGCTCCAGTTTACTCCTGAAGAGTCAAACAATATCCTTAGAGTCCTCGATAGTGACCTTTACCTAATCCAAAAAATTCGTCTTTATGTTTTGCTGCGCTTAGATGCTGCTCTGTCAGAAGGTGAAGCATCTTACAACTTCTCCAAAATTACTGTCGAGCACGTACTTCCCCAAAATCCAGGGGCTAATAGTGAGTGGATGAAGTGGTTTCCTAGTCAGGAAGATCGCGATCAATATGTACATCGTCTTGGCAACTTAGTTTTACTATCTGGTGCGAAAAACACTCAGGCAAAAAATTATGATTTTGATGTGAAAAAGCAGAAGTATTTCACTACTAAAACGGGCGTTTCACCCTGTGTGCTTACTACCCAAGTGCTGCGGGAACAGGAATGGACGCCAGAAGTAATCGCTCGACGGCAGAAAGAGCTGATTAATGTTCTCAAGAATCTTTGGCGCTTATAGGATAATTGAATTTGATATCAACTTCCTATTATCTGTCCATCAGCACAAAACCATCTGCGTCCATCTGCGGTAAAAAAATATAAATTCCGCCAGCACAAACTTTACTTTTTAGCCCGCTGCTGCTGGTAAACGCTGACAACTTTATCGGCATAAGTAGCAGTGGCGCCACTTTTACAAGCTGCGGATTCCCCAGTCATCCACCAGCAAGCGGCGCGGCGTACAGCGGCTGTTTCATTGTTGCTGCTAGCTTTGTATTCGTCGCGCAGCAAATCGCCCACGATACAGGTAACAATTGATTTGGCTTTTGTCGCGTCAGCCTCAAATTGTTGCGGTGTTAAATCTTGTTTGGTACAGAATTTTGCCCAGCGGGAAATATTATTGGGTAAAACTTGCCACTGACTGTACATTCCGTCATTTGCGGCTTGTGGCGGGGCGGCTTGTCGCAGCGCTTCTACAAGGGCGGAAACTTGCGCGTCGGTGACTGCTTGTGCTGTGGCTGGAAGTGCTTGCAATCCGAGGCTAATTATTAGGCTGCCGAATAGTAGATTGGTTTTTGCGATCGATTTAAAATTCATTCACAATGCCCTGTTTGATTTAAAGTTTGTTCCCTCAAACAAGGTTTACTATTTTGTCGATCGAATACCTCTGTCTTAAGTATGATTTGCTTGTTGAATGCACTGTCGATCGCCCTTACGATAGAAATTGTTAATCAAGTAGGATAAAATCATGGAAGTACGACCCAGGGAAATTCGCAACTACCTGAGAGCAGATGGGACAAATCCTTTTGAAGATTGGTATAACTCGCTCCGGGATACCACAGGCAAAAATAGGATTCAGTTAAGGCTTAAGCGAGTCATGACTGGTAATCTAGGAGATTGTAAGTCCGTCGGAGAAGGAGTTTTTGAACTCAAAATTGACTTTGGCCCTAGATATCGGCTTTACTTTGGACAAGTCGGGCTGACAATTGTACTTCTGCTAATAGGTGGAGATAAGAGAAAGGAAAGAGCGAGATATTGGCAAAGCTATTCAATATTGGAGAGACTATGAAAGACGTGAAAGCACCAACGAGTAGGAGTTACCAAGAATTTCTGATCGAATCTCTGAGAAATGCCGAAGAAGCAGCAGGTTATATCGAGGTGACATTGACAGAAGCCAGCGATGAACCTAAATTGCTCCAAATGGTACTCAAAGATGTTGTAGATTCTCGGCTAAAGTTCAACAATTTATCAGAGTCAGCTAAACTTCAATGGGAAAAACTCGACAATATGCTGACTGAAAGTGCAGGTTCGGAAATCTATAGTTTGGTAGAATTGCTCGAAGCATTAGGATTTAAACTAGAAATTACTGTCGCAGATACTGAGTTGTCGGCTGACTCGGAATCAACGGATTTGGGGGAATCAGAATTATCGCCCGAACCAGTAGTGATTAATCCCAGTTAATGAGTAAATCGCCCCCTCACCCTTTCATCACAAAATCAAACAACCGATGAGCCATTTCTAGCTTGCTGCAAGGTGCTATTTCTACTTGCTTGCCGGCGGCATTAATTAATATTGCTTGATTGGTATTGCTGCCAAAACCTGCACCTATTCGATCGATCGGGTTTGCGGCAATTACATCCAGTTTCTTCGCCCGCAATTTCTCCAAAGCCGGCTTGACAATATCCCCAGTTTGTGCTGCAAACCCGATTAATTTTTGGTGCGGCTGTTTCAATTTTCCCAACTCTGCCACAATATCCGCTACCGGTGCCAAAGGCAAACAATTCGGGAGCGATCGCTTCGGCAATTTCTCACTACTGTACTCAGCCGGCTTCACATCCGCTACCGCCGCCGCCATCACTGTCAAATCTGCATCGTGAAAGCATTCCAGCATCGCCTGTCGCATTTCTTCTGCACTCGTCACTGCGATCGCCCGCACACCTGAGAGCGGCAATTCGCCAGTTATACTGTGTACCAGCGTCACTGTCGCGCCCCGGTGTTGTGCAGCTTGCGCCAAAGCTATACCCATTTTGCCGCTGGAAGGATTGCCGATAAACCGCACCGGATCGAGGTGTTCCCGCGTTCCTCCCGCACTGATCAACACCCGAAGGCCCGCTAAATCTCGATCGCCCTTCGCATACAACAGCGACTCAATATGAGGCAAAATCTCACCAGGTTCTGCCATGCGGCCGACACCCGCGCGATCGCACGCCAGCATACCCGCCCCCGGATTCGCAGCATGATAGCGCCGATAACTCAACACTTCCCGCCAATTCCGCTGCACCGCCGGCTGTTCCCACATATCCGTATTCATCGCCGGTGCCAGCAAAATTGGGCAAGTAGAAGCTAAGACAGTATTAGTCAGCAAATTATCAGCAAAACCCCCCGCCAACTTAGCCAAAGTATTAGCCGTCAGGGGAGCAATCACAAAAACTTCCGCCCATTCTCCCAGTTGAATATGCAGGGGGCGCCCGTGACTTGGTTGCCAAAAATCTTTGTCAGTAAAAGCAGGATGGCGGCACAGAGTAGCAAAAGTCAAAGGCGTTACAAACTCCCCTGCCGCATCAGTAAGAATAGCTTTAACTTCCGCTCCAGCTTTCGCTAAAGTTGAAACTACTTCGCAAACTTTATAAGTCGCAATCCCGCCACTAACGCCGATTAAAATTCGTCTGCCTTTCATGTCATACCATTTTAGATTTTAGATTTTAGATTTTAGATTTTAAATTGGGAATGACTGATGAATACCAGGGTTGAGAGCTGGCCTACATTCACATTCTTTTTTGAAACTGGTGTCATTTTTCCATAAAAAAGAATCAAGAAAGAAATTAAGATAAAAACAGACTAAAATCCCTCATTCATCTGTTTAATCTGCAACAAAATATGCTGCTAACTTCTTCCTCAATTCCGTCGAAAATTTTGAGCTAGATTTTTCAGTCTATGCTTCGTCGTAGGCTTCCATATCCAGAAGGTGGAGATAAGGTTCAACTAGCTCCGGCCGCTGAAAGGCAAGCGATCGCAACAAATGCCAATCATTCAATCCCTCAAAAGGATCTGTATAATCGTCAACTTCCAAACGGACAGCCAATTCTGCCACGTCCTGAGAAGTAAGTACAGCTATATCGCGCGATGCTTTGGTTAAAGTTTTCATTTTTTTCCCCTGCCCGAGACTTCCGCCATACTATATACTAAACCTTTAATCAGATTTCGACACAGTTTCTACAACAAAACTTCGCATTACCTCTATAACTTCCGGCAGAATCTCGTGTCCCATGTTAAATTCTCGATACTGCACCGGAGCTCCCCAAGCCGTCAAACTCTCGCGCGATCGCACAGCAGCACTAACAGGCACAATAGTATCTTGAGTACCGTGTACGATTAAAACAGGTGGCAAAACACTCCCCGCAACTGGCGAAATCTGGTGTAAATAACCGCTCAGACAAATTAAACCAGCTAGGGGCAAAGTCAATCCCACATCTAGAGTCATCGCTCCGCCTTGAGAAAAACCGCCTAAAATCGTGCGAGACAAAGGCACGCCCGTGGTGCTTTCCAAAGACAGCAAAAATTCCCTCAGCAATTGCCGGCTTTCTACCAATCCCTGAGCGTCTTTGGTTTGAAGGTTATACCACGCTTTGCCACTCGTTACCTGGGGATGGGGAAAGGGGGCATAGGGAAACACAAACTGATAATCCGGCAAATTGAAAAAGGGTGCTAAGGAAGTCAAATCCCGAGCATTAGCACCCCATCCATGTAAAGCGACCATCAAAGCGACAGGTTTGCGATCCGTTGTGGGCGGTATGCTAATAGATTGTAAAGACATCGTAGTTAATAATTGGTAATCTGGCCTGGCTACAATTATAAATTGTTACGACGGGTAAAACCCCAGATATTTTTTTCGGCAATATTCCACTGAACTTAGCACAGGTTTGCTAATAACTATAACAGTTGACAGTTGACAATTAACAGTTGACAGTTAACCGTTGAAAGTAGAGTGCTAAATCCGAAACTTTCCCAAGTAAAATGCGGAGATTTTACGTTTTATAAACAGGAATTAGGGAGCATCTCATATTTGTAAAAACACTTCTTCTGGCTCCTTCCTTCTGCCTCTTTCCTCCTGCCTCCTGCCTTCTGCCCCCTGCCCCCTCCTGCCCCCTGCCCCCTGCCCCCTGCCCCCTCCTGCCTCCTATCTCCTGCCTCCTGTCTCCAATTTATAGCTGGGCTGCTTTCATTGAGATGCTCCCAGCAAGACTCCGCTAGAAGCGAGATTTGTTCCGCTAATTCCAATTGACCGAAAGCATCCAGGATACAAGCCCCCAGATTAATTAATGAAGAAATAAAAAACCTGTATCCGATGAAACTTGCCCCCCCGAATCTATCTCGCGCAAGTCAATCTAAAATCTAAAATCTAAAATCTAAAATCGATTGACACCTACTGCAGGTAAAACCTTAGAAATAGATTGCTTAGACTGTTGTCGCACCGGCACCTCAATCCAGAATTCAGTTCCTTCCCCCGGAGCCGACACGCACCTGAGCGAACCTTGATGTTTGTCCACTATTTGATAGCAGATAGACAATCCCAAGCCAGTACCTTGGCCTACAGGCTTGGTAGTAAAAAACGGATCAAACAAACGTTTTTTGACATTCTCCGTCATGCCCGTTCCATTGTCAGCAATTCGCACGCATACACAATTAGAACTTAAAAGTTCAGTGCGAATCCGAATAGTAGGTAAAAAGGCAGAATTCGAGGCGTTGTTTTCGAGCTTTTTTTGATTTTCTGGATCAGATAAAACATCAATAGCATTGCTCAAAATATTCATAAATACCTGATTCAATTGTCCCGCCCAGCACTCCACCAATGGCAAATTTCCGTATTCTTTGATAAGTTTAATGCCCGGAAAACCAGGTTGGGGTTTCAGCCGACTATCCAAAATCATCAAGGTGCTGTCAATGCCTTGGTGAATGTTAACCGACTTCTTTTCAGCTTCATCCAAGCGCGAAAAATTACGCAGAGAAAGCACGATCTGGCTGATCCGTTCAGCTCCCATATTCATAGATTTTAGGATTTTAGGCAAGTCTTCACTGATAAACTCCAAATCAATATCTTTTAGTTTCGCTTGCACTTCGGGCGTTGGGTTGGGATATTGCTGCTGGTATATTTCCACAAGTTCCAGCAAGTCTCTAGTATATGCGCCTGTATGGATTAGGTTGCCAGAGATGAAGTTGACAGGATTGTTAATTTCGTGGGCAACTCCAGCCACCAACTGCCCCAGGCTGGACATTTTTTCAGTTTGGATTAGTTTAAATTGAGCTTCCTGCAAATTTTTTAGTGCTGTTTCTAGTTCAGCGGTGCGCTGTTTTAGTTGAATTGTACGATCGTACACTTGCTGTTCTACTTTTGCAGTACGTTCTAGAGACATCAACAGGTAAATCGTCAAGCTGCCAGTCATCAATAGCCCGATCGCCCCAATGGCCAGCGAACCCTGATGCGTCCTCAGACTGTTGTACCCCTTTCCAGGCAAAACTAGCAGCCTCCACTGGCGGTCTGCTACGTTAAATAGGCGAGTGCAAGCACTAGGATTTTTACAGATTTTTCCCCGCAGATTAGCTAACTCTGGCTTTTCGTGTTTTGGGTTATCTATCAACTGCTTAGCTTGTGAGTCGTAGCGCACCAGAAAGCGTTCTTTCTCTATAGCAGAGTTGTCATAGAGGTAAAAATTAATCTTGTCTAAATTTAGCGATTCTAAAGAGGAATCGACCATACTCGTGATCTGAAACAGACCCGCAATCACTCCCATGAGGTTTTGGCGGCCGTTGACCGAATTATCTGGAGAATTTGTGGGGCGGGGTACTGGTAGAAATACTTGCAATCCTGGTTGATTGTTGCTGACTAATCTAATCCGCCCGGAAGCAGCTATGTTGCCGGTATTCGCCGACTTCTCTAAAGCTGTTTTGCGATCGGGGCTGGAGGCAACATCAAAACCGATCACTTTGTTATCTTCTTCTAATGCTTCTCTGTAAATAATAGGAAAGTATTCCGATCGCACTTTTGCTTTGACCTGCTTTTTGTCAGGAGTTCGTTCGTAAATTTGAAAAGCCGGAAAACCTTCGGCTCGAATTGTCTTTTCGTAAGCTGCTTTTTGGGCAGCAGGCACGCGCCGAATCCAGTTAACAGAATGTATAGCAGTATTTCGGGCAAGTGCAGGTTGAGCGAATTGCTTAAAATCTTGTCGGCTAACTTCAGTAGACGCCCTGTAGAATGCTTCCAGTGAGTACAGAACTTCTAAATTTTTGTTAATGCTTTGCTGCAAAGTCACATTCAGGCGATCGGCTTGCTGATGAAATTCAGCTTGCATTCGTTGGTTTTCCGAATGCCACACAACGGCTGCGGCTGCCAAGGACAAACTCGTACCTGTGCAAAGAGTCAGCGCTGCTGGAATGTAGCGACGGTGCGACTGTAAACTTTCGGTCAGCGAATTAAACCAATTGCTCGCAAAATTCATATTTCCACACCTTCTGCCACCGGAGTGCTATTTTTTAAAGACTTGTAAAAGTCCTTGATAGCACGATCGACAGCCGACAAACAAGATTGTCTAAAAACTTACGATCGCAGAAATAGAACTTACCTTGAGAAACCCAATTTCTACGAAATTATTACTTTGGTAACGAGAAAGTTGGGAAGAAACCCGGTTTCTTCCGAATAGTGCATCCACTAAGCTGTTGCGCGTTTAAATTGCATATTCGGGACGGGCTCGCGTGCCCATCCCACAATAATTTGAGTGATTTTTGACACACAATTTAAATGGAGAACAGCTTACTGAGGAATTAAAACCAATTGTAACTAAGTGTAACGAAGTCAGTTCCCATCTCGGCGCTCCCAAGTTCCTGCCCCGGAAGAACCCGGGAACAAGAAAAAGCCTTGATCTGGTGGGGCGGGTACTCAATACCCGCCCCACAAAGCCAACTTAAAGGTGGAACCGCTTACAAAACAGTCCCTATTTCCTTCAAATAAACCCGTGTAAACGGTTCATCATCCCCCAGAGTATACTGTTCGATCAATCCTTGGCGGCGAATAGAAATACTATTTCCTTCCCTCATCACAACAGTATCGTCATCAGTGCTTTCTCTGACCAACATCATCTCAGTTTCCCCCGGATTGTCCAGCACCACCATATTGCTGCCCCGATAAAACATTCCCTCAGCTTCCAAAATATCTTCGGGATATTCAGCAATTAACAAATCGAGCTTGGGATTCCGCAGCAAACTTTGCAAGTTCAGATGGTAATTCTTATTCAAAACTTTTTCAGAACGGTTAACAAAAAGTCCACCGCGACAAACAGCACCGATTGTCCAATCGGGATGCTGCAACAGAATATGGTCGATGGTTTCTTGTAAGTCGTGTACCGAAATTGTGTTGAAAGTAATAATCGGGATGCGGGCTGATTTTCCCGATTCAAAGAAAGTTTCGATAATATGCGAAGGTACATCGACTCCTTCGCCGACAGCAGGGTTAAGGTGCATAAAAATTCCCGGCGCGGCATTGATCTCGATAATCCCAAAATTCCCGGTTTTCCAAGATTTGGCGAGAGTTTCTGTTACCACATCAATTCCCAAACAAGTTAACCGAAAATGTAGGGCGATATCTTGAGCCAAAACAATGTTATCCGGGTGAATATTGCGGGTAGCATCGATGCTGACGCCGCCTGCGGAAAGATTAGCGACTTTGCGTAGAGACACAGTGCGATCGCGACTTAGTACACTATCTAATGACAGCCCTTGTTCTTCCAGATACATTTCCATCGCTTCGTCGGACTGAATTTTGCTCATCGCCGAAGTAGGCGTATCCAAACGTTCTGGTTTGCGGTTTTCACGGCGGATCAATTCGCGAATTGTTGAGTCGCCATCACCTGTTACCGAAGCGGGCCGGCGTTCAGTTGCCGAAACAAATTTGCCGTCAACGCACAGCAGCCTAAAATCCGATCCTTTGATGCTGTTTTCCACAATTACTCGCACCGGATCTGTTTCGGGAATTGCCTTAACTGCTCTTTTAAAAGCTGCCTGCAATTCCTCACCATCTCGGACATCTGCTGTGACGCCAATTCCTTTATGACCGACTACTGGTTTGATAGCAACTGGGTAGCCAATTTCTCTAGCAACTGCCAGAGCTCCGTTTTCTGTGGAGACGATATCGCCTTGGGGAACAGGAAATCCTAATGTAGCGAGAAAAGCTTTACAATCGTCTTTGCGCGTGGTAAAATCTGAGTCTAAATGGCTGTCAGAATCAAAAGTAGTTGCAGAGCCACGAACCAGTTTTTTACCGTACCCATATTGCATTAGTCCTTCATCCCACAAATAAAATGCGGGAATGCCTTTTTGGGATGCCGATCGCATTAACGAATAAACTGTCGGCCCTCCGTAAACTGACTGCCGGAACATATTTTGCAGCGCGCCCATTTGTGCTTCTAAGGGAAAGTCTTGATTTTGATTAATGGCTTCAAACCAATCCCAAACTGCGTAAACTACGGCTCTGGCGGTGCGGGCGTGAAGTGCTTCTATGCTGATTCTGTTAAAGTAAGAAAATGGCCTGATGTTCCAGTGTTGGAAGTGCAAACCCATGTCGAGTTTTGCTACTTCTGAGGCGGTACGACCGAACAGTTGGGCATGGTTCGAGAAAGTTTCGTGCAGCAGTTGCGGGTAGCGATCGCCAATAATTTTCTGGTAATGTGCGATCGGCAAAGGTTCGCTCGCGCCCGTTACCGCTAAATCAAAAACTAAAGCCGCGGTGTCTAAATAAGGGTTGGGCCCGATATAGTGTTTGAAGTTGAACACATCGAAAATATCGGTTTTTCGAGCATTGACGCGCGCTGTTTCTGTGCTTTTTTCTTGCAGCATTTTCTAACCTCCTTTGAGCTAATTTTTTACGGTAACTTTATAGTTGGTGCAGGGGATACTACCTGGGGGCATAGATATTCCAGCAGTCAGACAAATACTCCGACCAATTCTGCCTTCAGTATTGCCAGAGAGGGGGAGTGGGAGAGATGGGGAGAGGGGGAGTGGGTGAGAGTAGGAAAGTATTCCTTCTTCCTTTAACATCTGACTAAGTATAGATGACTAAGCATTGATAACTAAGCATTGATAACTAAGCACTTATGACTAAGCACTTATGACTAATGACTACTTCTTTCCCCCCTCTCAAAAAAAGCTATAACTTTTGAGAGGTACACTGTGTACTTATAATTGTTTATGACAGTGAAAGAAAATTTAAGAGGCAGCAAATTATGAAAATCGCACAAACTGCTCTCAGGGACAAAGTTCACCACTTAGCTGAGGAAGCATTTCACCGGAAGCTAATTTCTGGCTACGGCGATGGTCAAAACAGCAACGAATATCAGATTGTCTGGAACGGCAAACCCAGACACCTGCCTTTAGAACGGGCGAGTACCATATTGAGCAATTTGATCGAGCGATCCCACTAACGAGCGATCGGACTAATTAAGGACTTACGCTCATCAACCGGATTTCTACGAGCAATCAGAGGAGGATTAGCGAAGCATCGGATCAGAAACCGGATCGATCACCGCGCGCGCGTGGGCCCTGTAGTTTAAGCTCATTTCTTGACCCCTCCTATCTCCTGTTAGGGGGGGTAAGTTTGTTTTGTCGATCGTCGAAGATGAGTAAACTTCCATATCACCCTTGCTGTGTGCGTTCTAAAGTGGTAAAAGTCTGAGCTTTTTTTGTATCTATATATACCTTTTGGCAGTTTTCGGAAAAAATAAGTTTGTGTTTTAGTGAAATTAAATAAATTAAAAGTAGAGATAATATGGCGAGCAACGAAGTTCAGGGGAAGTTGCTAATTATCGGTGGCGCGGAAGACAAAGAGGGGGACTGCAAAATTCTGCGGGAATTCTTGCGGTGCGCCGGAGGCACTAAAGCCCACATTGTGATCATGACTGCTGCCACTAGCCTGCCGGGAGAAGTAGGAGATAATTACATCCGAGTGTTTGAGCGACTTGGCGCTGAAGATGTGCGAGTTGTTGACACCCAGAAACCGGAAGATGCCAACAATCCAGATTATTTAGAAGCGATCGAACAAGCCACCGGCATATTCTTTACCGGCGGAGAGCAAGCGCGGATTATTAGCTGCTTGAAAGACACCATACTCGACGCAGCTATGCACAAACGCTTCTCTGAAGGTATTATCATTGGTGGCACCAGTGCCGGCGCGGCGATGATGCCAGACGTGATGATTATTGAAGGAGACTCGGAGACAAATCCCCGCGTTGATGTGGTAGCAATGGGGCCGGGAATGGGTTTCCTTCCAGGAGTTGTCATCGACCAACATTTCGCCCAGCGAGGTCGTCTGGGACGCTTAGTTTCCGCACTCTTGCTGCAACCTGCCGTGTTGGGATTTGGTATTGACGAAAATACAGCTATTTTAGTCCACGGTGACGAGTTGGAAGTCATTGGCGAAAACTCTGTAACTGTCATCGACTCGTCTGAACAACTCCACGACAATCTGGAGGGACTGTTGAAGGATGAGGCTTTGGCGATTTGCGGGGCCAAGTTGCACATCCTCCCCCACGGATACCGGTTTAACTTGAAAACTCACCAGCCGGTGCTCCATAACGTAGCAATTACAGGAGAGAGAGAAAGGGCGATCGCCTAATTTACTTGCAACTGGCAAACATCTCAAAATTATGTAAGGTGAGCACTGCACACCTTACCCCTTCTACCAAGTAGGATGGTTAAAAACCCAGTTTCTGTATCCAAAAATGGCGTTGCTTAATTGGGGTATGAAATTTGTAGGGGCAATCCCTCCGTGGTGGCCCCACCGCTGACTTAGAATTACTTCATCAGGCAAAATCATACTTGAATTCAGCAGCACCCCAAAAATAATAAAAAGAAGAGGATTTTACCTCTTCTTTTATTGCTGCGGTTTCGGGTTTTTTAAGCACTTTTCTGTTCGCCAAAAATCGACTGCTGCCCTTCTGCGGTCGATATTAAATTCCACCCTTGAGTTCTCAGCTTCTGATATGTTGCCCATCCCTTAGAACCGCCCGGTTCCCGGTAGTCGGATACAGCGAACTGCGGAAAAGCTGTATAAGGCCGCCACCCTTGACGGGCATCGGTGCGTAAGTGCAATATCTTTTCTCCATTGCGTCCCAATCTGGGCAACCAACACATTTGTTTTAGCATTTTTAACACTCCAGAGTTTTACAGTAACGGTAATTCGCCAACATCCCACATTAAACTTTTAGAGCCTTAGAGCCACTGCTCGGAATATCTAACGGGTAATAGGGACGAATGAGATTTTCATCAATTACCAATTACTGAGGTAGCAGCAGTCGTTAAAGCTGATGAAAGGTTCTACAAAGTTTGCCAGTTAAAAACTATAAAACAAGTGATACCAAGACATAAGCAAAAATAATCATTGCTATTCTCGGCTCAAACTTGGCTTAAAGTCGCGGGAAAACCCAGTTGAATAAAGGATTCATGGTTCGGGTTTCCCTTGCCTTACAATTACACGCTCATCCTCGCTGTTTCCGCATAAAATTACATCTTTCTACGGTATTATTCCTGTAGGGCAAAAAATGTTTCTTTAGTTACAAATTTTAAATGTTCACCACGATTTATCTAGTTATCAAAAGTTAAATTACTTTTCATAAACAGCGCTTAATAATTTTTAGTTACTTTAACTACATTTTTGATTTAAATCTGGCCTCCGCGTGCTGGTGCGTAGTGTCTACTACTAAATCCTCCGGCTGCCCACTGTACAGGTTACAACATAAGAGTTACAGGGTTAACTCTTAACAACGATGGCGACCAATCTGCCAAATTGTAAAAATCAATACTAATCACACTTATAAGCTGTGGAGCATTTAAACGACTAACGAACCAGGTAAGGTGCGTCATTCGCGAACACTTACAGTTACAAGGGAAACGCTTATGTACGCTCCGCACCCTACAATCGTCCTTTAAATGTCGAACAGCTTAAGTTCTCCAAACAAGCTATTCATGGCCGCTGCAATTGAATTCAAACTCTTTGCTTCCAACAACAAAGCAGCTACACTGCTCGGCTCCTTTTCCCAATGGGCAGAAATTCCCTTAGAAAAAGATAAAAAGATGACAAACGTTATTTCCGCATTAAAATTCAGGGCGTTGCTTAATCAGGGTAGGAAAAAAAATAAGTTGAAAATCCCGAAGCTTTGTAGATACTGGTTTCTATGACTTGGATATTTAGCCTTTCATACCATAAATCAGCAACGCCCGGTTTTGTTAGTCACAGCAGTAGGAATACCGATGCTGTGGATGGGCGAAGAGTTTGGACAATCCTCTCGGCAAACTCCCAACCAGCCCCATAAACTGCAATGGTATTTGTTGAAAAATCAGCCCAATCATGAGTTGTTGGAATACTACAAACACGTGATTCGGCTGCGGGAAAAAGTTCCGGCACTGTATACCGAAAACATTGAATTTATCCACGAAAATCCCGAAGCCAAAGTGCTGGCTTACTATCGTTGGAGCGATGAGGGAACGCGAGCAGTAGTTGTCGCTAATTTTTCGGATACTTATCTATCTGATTACTGCATTCCTAAGTTTCCGGCGGGAACTTGGCACGAGTGGATGTCTAACAAAATAGTAGAAGTTGGGGAAGAAGGGTTTAAGTTTGATTTGCCGGAATGGTCAGCGCAAGTATTTGTTTGAGAGCCGGAGAATTATGTCTGCAGGCAGATGATATGCGAAGTTGTACAACTGTAAATTATATTTAGGATGGGCGCACCCAACTCAACAAACTGGGTTTTTCTACCTAGGTGGATGGCTGTAACGATACTTTTTTGTAAAAAAACTCGGTTTCTGCATCCAAGAGTGCGATCGTAATTCCTGGTATTGAGAATAACAATTACAGGGTGACGTGCCAATCGCGAATTAATACGTCAATTAACACGTCAATTAACACAAATTTGTCGGAGGACAAACTTTATGGGCTGGCTAAAAAGATTGTTTGGTTTAGAAAAAAAAGAAAATCAAGAAACTGTTGACGCTCCTGCTTATCAAGCACCTGTAGCTCAATCTCAAGCTCAAGCTCAACCTGCTGCGAGCGCTCAGACAATCCCGCCGGAACGCATGGGCTTGAACGGAGAATACGATCAAAGCGGTTTAGCTAAACGGGTAGCTCAGGCTTTCGATGCAAATCCCGATGTTGCGGATATTGAGACTGTTTATGTGGCTCAACTTGGCACTACTGTGGTTCTCAAAGGTACAGTTCCCAGTCAGGAAATTGTCAACAAATTGGTGACAATTGCTAAAGGCGTTAAGGGTGCAACTGGGGTGGAAACTAATCAAGTTACTGTCGGCTAAAGCGACTTTATTTCTAACAGTTAGCAGTTGACTGTTAGCAGTAGTTAAGTTTACTGTAACTGTTAACTGCTGCTAACAGTATTTTTTATCTATCATGGTTTCAATAAAAAATATGACAGGGGAAACCTTAGAACCTACTCGCGGTAAATTAGAACGGACTCTTTCGCAGGGAATTCAAGCTTTGTACCGCTCTCAACTCGGACACCCAACGAGTCAGGCGCTGTGCAATCTTTTGGATAACAAATTGATAATAGTTGTGGAAAATGGGCTTACTCAACCCGAAAAACTGCTGGCTCAGAACGGTCAGGAAGATTTGGCTTTGCAGGTGCGGACACAATTAGAATCAGTTCTGGAATTGCCACTGAAAGAATTAATCCAAAAGGTTTTGGGCGTGGGAGTTACTGATTTGCTCCGCGATGCGACCTTGGAGACAGGCCGCACTGGAACGATCGCAATTTTGGACTCTGCACCTCAAGTTCGTGATTCTAACTATAAATCTAAAACTCAACCAAAAGCATTGGAGAGTTGAGGTGCTGGCGGATAACTGTTTCTAAATCTTTGATGTTAAAAGGTTTGGAAAGGTATTCCACGCAGCCTGCTTGGAGAATTCGAGCGCGGTCTTCTGGTTTTGCTAGTGCTGTGATAGCAACAATCGGAATATGTCTGATAGCGGGGTTTTCTTGGACGCGCTTTACTACTTCCATACCGTCTATATCCGGCAGGCAAATGTCGAGTACGATTAGGTCGGGTTGTCGATCGACTGCTGCAGAAAGAGCTGCGTACCCGTCAACGGCTCCCACGCACTCGCAGCCGAATAAATCCAGTATTTGTGTCAGCAGTTCTAAGTTGTCCTGATTGTCGTCTACAGCCAACACTAAAGGACGCTTCTCAACCGGGGGTTGAGCGCTAGTGAAAGACGAGGATTCCAATTTATTGTTCCAATGAGGGTAGTTCATAAATGCCGATCGAAACGATCAAAAAATTTGTTACCGAGGCATTCTTCAAGTGGCGCTGCGGCACTTGACACAGATTGGCTCGTATTTGTAGCTCTCCCATGACCAGTTTTTGGTCTAACCCGATACAATATCGCTACAAGCTGCGGGCAAAACGACCGCAGTTGATTCATTCCATAGCATCTGCTTAATTCTACCTCTCCCAGCGCCAATTACCAACTGAGGCTCTCTTGGTGCGTCAGCCATGGTAAAAATACGCAATAAATACGAAAACTCTTACCAATAAAGCATTCTCGCTTAATAGCATTGAAGAGTGGCGACAGCTTCTTAGGATATTAACCACATTAAACATGGGTTTCCCTACCTGGATCTACCTAAAGGAATATTCTAACCGTTACTTTATTTGAATAACTTACACCTGCTGAGAGATACTTGATTACTCTACTTTAGACTTCAATGTTTTTAAGTAGTAATAATCACAATTTAAGCCAGTAAAAAAAATCATTTTTTACCTGAGCTTTACCGGATATTAACCTAGGAGGTTTTAATGACAATTCCAATCAGAGACGACCTGACTTACATTTTGCTCAAAAAGATTGGCAGTGGCAACGGCAGGGGAGAGTCAGAAATTAGGAACGCAGCGGAAGAATATGTGGGTCACACGGTGGCGGAAGCGGAATTGCTCGGTCATTTAGACTACCTCAACCAAAGGGAATTTATCAAAGCTCAGTTTAGTGGCGAGCCTTATGGAGGAGCTGAATTATTGCCGCCTTTAGTGGCATTTCAACAAGCTGAGTTAACAGAAAAAGGTCGCAAACTGTTACACAAAATGGAGACGAATCCTCCGAAGTCGCTCCACCAGGAAGGATCGGCTGTTCCTATCGCTTCAAAGGATATGCCGTTTTTGGAAAAAGTGATGGTAAAAGGTCACTTGGAGGATATTTTTGATGCCCGCGACATTACCGAAGTAGTGTACCGGGTCATGCGCGATGTGATGACAAAAGACGCCATCGAGCACGTGGAATCTGAATTGCACAAAGAAGTTTTGCCTACGGATGACAAAACCCTGCAACAAGAAATAGCAGACCTCTGGAAAGATACCAATCCGCTGGTGGGATTGCTTAGCCGGATACGTCAGCCTTTGACCGGCCCGCCTGCACCTGCGGGGATCGATGGCAATTTGTTTGCACGGAGGGTGGAACTAGAAGGCGCACTTCCTTCGGGAGTAAAACCGGAAACTGCGATCGCGGCTGTATTTTCGGCAACAAAGGATGAGCTGTCCCAGGAGCGAATTCAGGAAATAGCTGGCTTTTTGCCGGACAGAATTCGGGGAATTTGGGAGTCGGCTTAATGAGACCTTTTAAGGTATAAATACTTACTAGCCGGGTTGATCAACCAGTATTCTCCCTCCCCAGGGCAGAATACTGGTTGATCAACCCGGTTTCTATATACCTTTTGTCTGGTAGCTCTGCAATTGCTTTGTAGTGAGGACTTGAGTCCTGATTCAACTCGATCGAACTTTCGTCCTCACTAATTGTCCGATCGCTCTTGCCTTGCCTTGTAAGTGCTGTGAAAAACCCGGTTTATCACCCGAATTTGTCTAAAAACCAGAAATATCCCCAGAAACCGAGTTTCGCGCTCTGGGGTAGGGTCAAGCCCCTAGACGGCGCGAAAGTATTGTATTGTATAATACAGGGCAAGTTAAGACTGTGGCTCGCAAAAATGCTGTCAACAGCCCGGGAGATCAAAAGGCATGACTCGCACCAAAGTTACACAAATGTCACGATCGACTTTAGAACAAGAGATTTTACTCAATCGAATTACCAATCGCATCCGCAACTCTTTAGAACTGCAAGAGATTTTGACGACAACTGCGCGAGAAATCCGCAGCTTTTTAGAGAGCGATCGAGTAAAAGTTTATCGCTTTGAGGCAGACGGTAGCGGTGAGGTAATTGCTGAGTCCATCAACGGCGACAAGTTGCCATCGATGCTGGGTTTGCGCTTTCCACCAGGCGACATTCCCCATAGTGCTCGGGAAATGTTTCTCAAAGCGCGGCAGCGAGTGATTGTAGATGTGGAATTGAAGCATCAAACAATTAATAGGTTAGATTGTCCCGACACCGGCCAAACTTTAGCAGTTGAAGATATTAGCTATCGTCCTGTAGACCCCTGTCACGCTGAATATCTGAAGGCTATGGGGGCACGTTCTTCTCTGACAGTGCCGATTTTGCATCAAAATCACCTTTGGGGGCTGTTGGTGTCTCACCATAGCCAACCGAAACGGTTTAGCGATCGAGAATTGAAAATGGTGCAGTTGCTTGTGGATCAACTTTCAATTGCGATCGCCCAATCTTTTCTGCTGAGTCAAGCTAGACAGCAAGCGCGTGACGAAGCCGTTATCAACCAAATTACCAGTTTGCTGCATTCTCCTCTGGAACTCAACGAAATTCGGAAAGCAGTTCTCGAACAAACTGTCAAGCATTTGCGTGGTTCAGGAGGGCGACTCTACATTGCAGCCGAGTTTGGCGATCGACCCGCTTTGCTTTATACCTGTGGCCAGCAGCCTACAAACATCGACCTTGAACTCAGCCCATTTTGGCAGCAGATTATGGGGAGGGCAAATCAAGACGATCCAGCACAAACAGCTAATCATACAAGCCAATTAGGTATTTTTGAAAATCTATATTCCCAGCATTACAGCTCAATTGACAGCAATATTTCCAGTTTTCTCGTACCGCACTTGTACGCGATTTCCGATATTTCTAAAGAACCTCAACTCAAATCTGTATCTGCCAATTTAGTCGCAGCTTCCATTCGATCATTTTTGGCAGTACCGCTGCAATATCGCCAACAGTGCATCGGCTGTCTCACCGTTTTTCGCAGCCCTATACAAACCGAAATTTTGTGGGCGGGCCGTTGCAGTTCGGACGCCCGGAACGATCGTCCCCGACAATCCTTTGCAGCTTGGAAAGAAATCAAAACAGGCGAAGCTCAAAAGTGGACTAGCGAAGAACAGAAGCTAGCACAATCTTTAGGAACTCACCTGTACATGGCTGTAATGCAGAGGCGCGTCGAGGCGATGATCCGACATCAAGCTTCTCACGACCCATTAACGGGTTTACCTAATAGATTACTGTTTAATGAAAGGCTGTCTTTGGCTTTAGCTAGCGCTCACCAAAATGGAGAAATGCTGGCGGTAATCTTTCTAGATTTAGATAGATTTAAAAATGTTAACGATACTCTCGGTCATCCAGTGGGCGATTTGTTGCTGCAAAGTGTATCTCGGCGTTTGACTAACTGTTTGCGCGTGGGGGATTCGATGGCTCGTTGGGGCGGAGATGAATTTACTGTGCTGCTGTACAATATCAACACCCCAGAGGAAGCAACTAAGATTTGCCAGCTAATTATCCAGAGTTTAAGCACTCCTTTTGATTTTGAGGGTTTGGAACTTTATATTAAGGCTAGCTTGGGAATTGCTTTGGCTCCTTACGACGGAGAAGATGCAGAAACTTTGCTGAAAAATGCTGATGCTGCGATGTACAAAGCTAAACAGAAAGGTCGCAATAATTATCAGTTTTACACGCAGGCGATCGGCAGTAAAGTCTCCGAGGATCTTAACTTAGAAAATCATCTTTACAAAGCTCTAAAAAATTCAGAATTTGTCCTGCACTATCAACCGCAAATAAACTTAAATACTGGCAAAATAGTGGGCATGGAAGCTCTGATTCGCTGGCAGCATCCCGAACGCGGTTTGATTCCTCCCGATCGATTTATTCCCTTAGCTGAGGAAACAGGATTAATCTGCCAAATTGACGAATGGGTGATGCGGACTGCTTGCTTGCAAAATCGAGCGTGGCAGTTACTGGGATTGCCGCCGATGCGGATAGCAGTGAATTTATCAGCCCGCCAGTTTCTGCAACCTCACACGGTACAAACCATCGCTGAAATTTTATCAGAAACCAAGTTAAATCCCGAATATTTAGAAATAGAAATTACCGAGAGCATTGCCATGACAGATGTGAGCTTTACGGTGTCGGTATTGCAGCAGTTGCAGGACATGGGAATTAACATTTCTCTGGACGATTTTGGCACCGGTTATTCTTCGCTGTGGTCTCTGAAAAACTTTCCCCTCAATAATTTAAAAATAGACAAATCTTTCGTGGCCGATTTGGTGACTGGCAGCAGCGGTGCTACTATTGTGAAACTGGCGATCGCCTTGGGACAGGGCCTGAATTTACAGGTGATTGCTGAGGGAGTGGAAACAGCAGAACAGTTGGCGTTTTTGCGATCGCATAAGTGCGATATGGGTCAGGGTTACTTCTTTAGCAAACCAATACCGGCGGCGGCCATCACCCAATTGTGCTTAGAAAATCAATCGGGGAACAAACAAAAGCTTCTCTTTTGAGCGATATCTGATAGGGACAAACGCTTTCGCCGTTTCCGGCGCGGGGAGTAGGACACGGCGCCATGCCCATAGGTGTCAACTTAGCGTTAAACCCGCACTCCGGCAGTCCGGCAGGGGTTGAAACCCCTGCCTCAAAGCCGAAGTCCTCTGAAGAGGACTGAAAAACTCATTAGTCCTCATAGCGAGGACTTCAGCTATTAGACAGGGACTTCAGTCCCTGGCGGACTGCCGGGTGGGAGGACTGGCGGACTGATAGATTAAGTTGACACGACGAAAGGCAGTGCCCTTTCCTACATAATGATTATTTTGGGCTAGGGAAACGGCGAAAGCCTTTGTCCTCCGTTGCCTTACTGCCAAACAAACACTTTTGCTTCGTATTCCGGCAAGTCAATCATAATATTGTCATCGCCAGATTCAACATCATAATTCCCAGTCCATTCGTGCCAAGTTCCGTTTGCCGGAAAGTGGGGAACGCTGTAACCTGCTAGATAATTTTCCGACATATTCGCCACTACTACAACTCTCGAACCTTCATCGTTCCAGCGAGTGTAAGCAAAAACTTTCGAGTCGGGATCTTCGTGGAAAAACTCGATGTTTTCTGTGTAAAGTGCTTGGTTATTTTTACGCAGGTGAATCAAGCCTTTGTAGTATTCCCACAAACCTTTATTCAGGTCATTTCCTAGCAGCGTCCAGTCAATTTTAGATTGCTCAATAGTTTTGCCTTTGTATTCGCCAAATTCTTCGCCCATCCAAATCAGCGGCACGCCAACTGCTGTCATTAACAGCACGGTTCCCAACTTTGCCCGCTTGAAGGCGGCTTCATCCAAAATTCCCCGATCGCCAAATTCGGCAAAAATGCGATCGTGATCGTGATTACTCAAATAATTGACTACATTCGTAGCACCCAAGTAACCTTGCCGCTTGCAGTCGATTACCTCTTTGAGGCGTTCTAAATCAAAATTGTCCCCGCACAGTTGTGGAATTATCGAGTGATAGAAACTGTCGTGCCAGCAGCCGTCCATCGGCCCCTCTAGATTAGTGATGCTGGGATCGTCGGGAATGTATTCGGCAACGGTATAAAACGGTTTGGGGCCGGCGACATTTTTGGCTTCTTGAACTACCCAGTGCATGAAATCGTAGTTAGCTATTTGTCGCGCCGCGTCGAAACGAATGCCGTCGAGATGATATTCTTGAACCCAATAGCGGACTGTATCGCCAGCAAATCTGCGCGCCGGGAAAGTTCCTAAATTTTCGTCGTAAAATTCGTAGTTAAATTCCGGGCCCCAATTGTTATCTGGATCGCGGGGTTCGTGGTGATACCAATAATCGTGATCGATTTGAGTGAGGGGGCTCGATGATTCCGAGTGGTTGTAAATACCGTCGATGATGACGCGAATCCCCCGCCCGTGACACTCGTCTATCAGGTTTTTGAGTTCTTCTGTGGTTCCGTAGCTGGACTCGGTAGCGAAGAAGTAGCGAGGGTTGTAGCCCCAACTGTAGTCGCCTGGGTATTCTTTGAGGGGCATGAGTTCGATCGCGTTGACGCCGAGTTCGACTAGGTAATCGAGTTTTTCGACGACGTGCTTGTACTTGCCGCGGGCTAGGGGATCGTCTTCGCCACCGGAAAAGTCGGCAACGTGCATTTCGTAAATCACTAATTCCCGATCGGCTGGTAGCGGTTTGTCATCGTGTTTCCAGACGTAGGTATCGACAATGCGCGAGCCATCTTTGATCCGAACAATGCCGTTTTGAGTAGGATCGTCGATATCAGTCGCGTAGGGATCGACCACATCTACCCACTGATCGGGTTCCAGAAACCAGCTTTTCGACTGAACGCGGAATTTGTATTGATAAACGCCATCCTCCAACTCAACTCGCGTGCGAAAAAAACCTTCTTCGTCCTTTTCCATCGGAATATCTTCCCAATTAGAAAAAGAGCCAATCACGGCAGCTCCTTTGTTGTAGGGAGCAAATAACTTGAATTCAATTGGGGCAGCCATAATACCTCTTTCTAAAATTTTTCAGTAGCAGTTGATACTTTTAATTTTACAAATTTAAGCGAACTCAGCATCACTCTACGGATATAATTTATTTAAGGCTTAACTCTTCCTAAAAGTATCGTAATCTAGTCTCTGTCTCTGCCTTTTATGAAGTGAAATCGCGCAGTATTGGCAGTGCGATCGAAATTTATCTCACTGGCGATCGCTCAACAATAAGTATTAGTAATATCATAGTTTTTTAGCATCTATCTTAAGGTATATTTACTTTTTAAAATTTTGAAAAAAATATCTGTACTGGGATAGATGCGGATTTAAACTCGATCTTTTTTTTAACAAGAAACAATTGCTCGGCTGGTACACACTGCCTGCCCTAATTTTTTGATAACAATTAGTCATTCGGTGTGCACTGCACACCCTTAATCAGTGACCGAAAGCCTCCAGGATACCCGCCCCGTGATTCATTCCAAAAGCAGACTCAGGACCCAGAAATAAAAAACGTGTATCCGATAAAGGAACCCCCGAATTTATCTCGCGCAAGTCAATGCTTCAATTCTTTAATCTAAAATCTAAAATCTCAAATCGATTGGCCGTAAGGTGCGCCCAGCGCACCCTACTTTTAACTTGATTTTGCCTGACGATCGGGCTTCATCCAACCAAGCCAGAACGCAGGGCGAGAACGGCTGCCTGAGTGCGGTCATCAGCGCACAACTTGTTCAAAATATTGCGGACGTGAGTCTTGACTGTACCGACGGTAATATAAAGCTTTTCGGCGATTGCAGCATTGCTGTAACCCTGTACGATCAGTTCCAAAACCTCTAATTCCCGCTCGGTTAAAGGGTAAGTCTCAATGATGTGACTAAACTCTGGTTCGGCAGCCTTAATGGTGACTCTTTTGCCCTCAGCCTTCGGTTCTTCCGGCGCTGGTTCCTGAGTGCGAGCTTGTTTGAGGACGATACGGGCGATCGCCGGATCGATCCAAGAGTTACCTTCGTGAGTTACTTTTACTACATCTAATAACTGATCGAAGCTAATATCTTTCATGCAGTAAGAGTCAGCTCCGGCGGCAAAAGCTGCCAGAACTTCTTCTTCATTGTCCTGAAAAGTCAGAATCAAAATTTTTGTATCAGGATCGGACTCCGCTACCGATTTCTTGAACTTTTGTGTAAGTTCAATACCATCAAAATCCGGCAACCCAATGTCTACAATTGCCACGTCAGGTTTTGAAGACTGAAGCAGTTTCAATCCCTCTGTAGCGTTAGCTGCATCGCCGACAACTTCTATCGTGTCCCGCTGTTGTAAAGCTGTGCGGATGCCAACTCTTGTCAGGTCATGGTCTTCTACCAAAGCAACGCGAATTTTACTCATCTTTCTTCCAATAGTCCGCTAAAGTTTTAAAATATCGTCAACTGACTCAGCTAAACTGAGTAAATTTGAGAATGTGTCCTGATTTAGGGTTTTACAGGTCGCACATCATTTTTAAGCATACTCATGGAGTCGCCAAGAATGCAAGTTAATTTTTAAGTTATTTTGCGGCGATGCCTGCACGAGCCTTCATCGGGACAGGTAAGCTCTCAATGTTTCAACATTTTAACTGAATTATCTGATTGTCCGCCCGTTGATAGAGGTAAAGATACCACTACCCCGATAGATTTAAAGTATAAAAAATTTTGATGCACTTGGGTTCTCAAAATCAATAAAGCTAGCAGCACGAGTCTTTAGCCGGTGTTAGGGCTCTAGTCCAATGCTTATTATTTATATAACCTGTTATGACTCAGTATCACGGCAATAAGTCTTTTCCCTCGGAGTTTTCCGACTCGGAAATCTTAGACAAAGTATCTGAAATAACATCCCCCCAACCGCAAGTTGGCGACAGCGAAACTCAGGACGATCGCCTGTGGTCGGCAATTCCTCACATAGTTTGGAAAACAAATGCTGACGGCTGGGCGACTTATTTCAGTCAGCGCTGGGAGGAGTACACCGGGCTACCAGCAGCAGCAGCTTTGGGTTTCGGCTATCTGGCGCGCGTCCACCCAGAAGACCGCCCTCGTCTATTGGCGAGATCGCACAGTTCTAAGTTCCCGCCGCCAAGCTACGAAATTATATTTCGTCTGCAGACGCGAGAGGGCACTTACCGCTGGAACGTGGCAAAAGGAGAGCCTGCTAACCCCGACAGTCAGGAAGTTTTGGAGTGGGTGGGAACCTACACAGATATGGAGCCGATCGAACAAACTCAACCCGATCCCGAAGCAGAACCAGAGTTTTGGCGGCATCAAGCGCGATCGGAAGCTAATTTCCAAGTAGAAAAATTGTGCGAAGCCCGGACGGTAATAAAGGCTGGGCAGGAGTTACAGGTGATAGAGCAGTTTACAAATATATTGAGCCAGCGGGCGGGTAGCTTGTGCCAGTTGTTGCAAGGCATTGCGGATGCGACTGTAGAGGCGATCGCAGGAGCGGAATTTTGCCTAGTTGCTCTCCTGGAGTCCGATTGCAGCGGCCTCAAACTCAGCGCTGTCGGGGGCACGGAAAACTTTGGTGGGGGCAAAACCCCGCACGTGCAAAACAAGTTGCTGTGGAAAGCATTTGCGACGGGAGAGTCTGTACTGTGGCGGTCGGAGTGCCGCAAAGGCTTGCTGCCGGCGGCGGCTTGTGCAGCGGCGATCGAGTCGGCGCAAAGCGGGCGTTTGGGTGTGCTCGCCATCGGCAACGGGAAAGACAGCATGGCGATTGACGGGCATACTCAGCAACTGCTGGCGGTGATGGGAAAACAAGCGGCGATGGCAATTAACAACGCACTGGCGCTCGAAAAATTAAAAAAGCAAGAACAGCTTTTAGACTTGCAAAACGAGCTGCTAATTCGCCAGCAGGAAGAACTGGAAAATCAGGGGCGACGCATTCAACAGCAAAAATTGAAACTGCTAGAAGCAGCCAAGTTAAAATCGCAATTTTTGGGCATCATGTCCCACGAATTGCGAACTCCCATGAATTCGATTATCGGCTTTTCCCAATTGCTGCTGCGCCAGCACAAACAAATGCTGACCGCCCAGCAAACAGAAATGGTGGGGCGCATTTTACATAACGGCAAAAATCTACTACTGCTGATTAACGATATCCTCGACCTCTCCAAAATCGAGAGTGGCCGCACAGAATTAAAAATTGAAAAATTTGATTTAGCGCATTTAGTAATGGATGTCGCCTTGGAATTCGGAAATCAAGCCACCGATAAGAATGTGGCATTGTCCGTCAGCGTGTGCTTGCAGCATCAGTTTATAGTTAATGACAAGTTGCGCCTGCGGCAAATTTTGGCTAATCTCGTTTCCAACGCGGTTAAATTCACACATGAGGGCAGCATCTATATTGAGGTGCGGGAATTAAATTGCGATCGGCTAATTATCACCGTTCGGGATACAGGAATCGGCATCTGTGAAACCGATCTTCCCCACATTTTCGACAAGTTCCACCAAGGCGACCAAACCACAACTCGCCAATATCCAGGCACTGGTTTAGGACTAGCTATTTGTGCCTCTTTAGTCAAGATGATCGACGGTACAATTATGGCCGAAAGTCAACCCAAAAAAGGTTCGACTTTTCGGATGGAATTCCCGCGAAAAGTTTATCCTAAAAAACTTACTTCCTGACTAAGGATCGCGAATTAAATAACTTACAATTTTAATTGTTATTGTGGGATGGGCGTCCCGCCCGTCCCACTTTCAAGAGTGGAAGTTATTTAATTCTCATTCCTAAGAGCAAAAAAAGGTGTTACCTACTAATTATAGCGGTAGGGTGCGCCGAGACGCACCCTACATATAGAGGTTTTGGGTAATTCCTTTATTCTTGAGTCCCTCTCTGCTAGGAGGAGAGTTTGTGTAGGATAGGTTGCAACAGCAGACTCTTATCTAAAGACTAGAAGTTTTCCCTACTTCTGCCTGAGTAGAAATTGGTTTAACATCGGTGTAGCCCATATTATTGGCTACGTCGCGCAGCACCGAAATTTGCTGTTCAAAATCAAGACCTTCAATTTGACCCAACACGCCATTGACAGCCTCAGTTGCCTCATATCCGTCGGGGATATCGACAATTGTTTCACCCATACCAATCGCCCAAGCATACCAAACTACCAACTGATTGTTAGCAGTTAAAGCTCCGTAAGCGTGAGAATAAGGCGTGTCGTCGCGGTTGACAATACCTCGCATGATATTCAGTTGTTGATCGGCCGAAAGCTTGTAAAAATCATCCAGCAGCATGGGAGCTAATTCTGGTTCGGCGGCGGCGGGAGCGGCTGGTGTAATTGAATCTCCCATTTTTTCATAAACAAAGTAGAGCAGCGCCAGCTTTTCATCTGTACCCAACCCGTTGATTGTCTGAACGATGTTTTGAGTGTCGTTGGAGAGAGAGTGAGGATTGGTGGCGGCGGGTGAGTTCATAAATCAAATTCCTTAAAAATGCTTCCAGAATATATAAATATCAACATTTGTAAGTGCCCGTCACCATCCCCGAGAGGTAATACGATTTTAGATTTTACATTTTAGATTTTAGATTAAACAATGGGGAATGGCTTAGTATGTATGGGTTTGGATATTGCCTAAAGCTGCATTCTTTTCGGAAAGTGGTGTAATTTTAAGGCACCACCCTAGAAGAAATCATCCTTAAGATAGAAGCCAACGATACATCTGCGGGTAGATGAAAAAGCCTGGGATTTAAGTAAGGATTGAGAAAGTGAATTGTTAAATAAAACTAGCAAGGAGTCGGCTATGTCGGAAATAAATACAGAACAAAATAACATTGAGAGCTTTGACGCTCAGCAAATCACTGAAAGCGCGGAAGCTGGAGAACAAAAGTTGCCGACCGTTGATGTATCAGCAGACTACGAAGCTTCAAAAGAATTCAGCGTTAGTGACATCGATCGCACGGGTGCCGGCGCTCAAGCTGCCGCCGCTGCAACTGCACCTAAATTTCCTATTCCCGCTGCTAAAGATATCGCAAAGCCTGCAGATAAAAGCGGCAATCCCGCTGATTTTCGTTCGATGGCTCAGGAAATTAAGCCCACAGGTACACCGGGCGAAGTTACCGACGATTTGATGCAGAAAGCGATCGATCTTGGTACTCCCGGCAGTTAATTTAGAAATTCTCCATCCTCGACGGACAACCTCTGTATTGTAGGGTGCTTATGACGCGCCTTCCCCCTATAATTCGCGCGTCAAACCACTTTTTATATAAGTCCTGCAAGTGACTGTACGATAAGCTGCAATACAGTAGGGACGGAACAAGGTTGTGTCCTTAAAAGCTGCAATAGGGTAGGGACACAACATTTTTGTGTCCTTAAAGCGTTAATTTTAACTCTCCCTAATCGCTTAATTTTAAGTCGATCGCCCGACAAATTTTGCCGACAGTGCGATCGCCCAAAATTTCAATTACTAAATCCACGCGATCGCCCTCCTCAACCATCGACTTAATAAATAACTCTGGATGCAGCGCTTTCCAGAAATATTCAACAAACCGATTAATTTCAGCTTCTGACATTCCCGACTTCCCCGCCGCCATCATTTCTCGTTCCGCCTGATTGCGCCAGACTTGAGAAATGCGATAATCTTGGGGATACAAAACCATCAACCGATCTAATCGGTTCCACAGCGGCAGATAGTCGTGCAGCTTCGCATTCATATCGCGCGCAAACTGACAGTCGCCGTCTGTGGAAATCGGAAACGGTGCACCCGCCAAAAACTCGTTTAATTTGGCATCAACCACCGGATTCACGCCGACAAACCAACCTTCAAAAAGTACAATATCGGCACCGGAAATAATTTCGGGTTGACTTCTATCTCCTGCACCTCCATAGGCTGATTTGTCAAACCTGGGAATTTCTATATTTTTATTAATTATATCCGGTTTGAGGGCATCCCATTTGGGATTGTCAACTGCTGCTAAGTTGTGAGTTAGAGAACCGCGCAACTTGTCTAAAACTGCGATTCCCAAGTCAATATCGTGAGTGCCCGGAGGGCCGCGCCAAATTAAACGCGGGTCTGCTTTTTGGAGTTGTTGGCGATCGGCATAAGTCTTGTAAAGATCGTCTAAAGAAAGGCTGACAGTAGAATATCCCAATTTTCCCAGAATCAGGCTTAAAACTTGGCATAAAGTAGTTTTTCCCGTTCCTTGCACTCCTAAAATTCCTTGAATTAAAGGACGGTTTAAACTTTGTTTTGCAGTCGATAATTGCATTGCCAGCGGCAGCCACAGATTCCACAAAGTTTCGAGAAAAACAGTTGACTTTAGGGGGAAAGTATGCAGTTCGTCAAGAAGAGAAAAGAATAAATCGGTTTTGCAGCGGACAACATCGGCTACACTGTCAGGAGTAATCCCAAAAGCGCGCGTTCGCGAAGCCCTCGAAGAGGATCGCAAATCATCCGCAAGTTCCCAAAAAGCCAGGTGCTCGAAGTCGGGAGCTTTTGGGCGATCGCCGGCTTGCCATCGATGTAAAATTTCAACAGGGGTTACAGTCGATCGATCCATATCCTAAAAACTCTCGCTAGCGGGGGCGGGTTTTGTACAATTACTATCTACAACCGACAAATATTTCCCCTCCTTTTAAGAGCCAAGTTTGAAAGCCTCCACAAATAAATTGTAAGTCACGCCAACTTTCAGAGCATTGAGCATATCCACCCAAAAAGAACGGGCTACAGGCCGCGGGCTGGCGTAAACCAACCAGTTGGCGAACTCCGTCAACAACACCAACAGCCCGGCCGCGATAATATCCCAATCTGCTGATTGTCCGGTGATTGTCGAAATAGCAGTTCCCAAAAAAGTGCCGAACAGCAGGCTAATTAGCAGTAGCGAAATCCGCCGCCAAGGATTGCTCAGCCAGCCTCGGAATCGCTCGCCCAGAACATCAATCAATCTGTTAATTCGGGTATTCTGCATAAAAAAAGTTATACCATTGGAGATTCGAGATTGGAGATTTGAGATGCGGAATTACTGATGAATATTGGGTTTTGGAGTACGGGCATAGAGTAGCACTTTTTTTTTCAACTGCTATTAAAAGCTATACCGATGAGTCAACAAATGCCCCTCCAGGCTAAATCCAAATTCTTACCGCGGTCAGTATGTCGCCATCTAAAATATAAAATTTAACATCTAAGATGGTATTAAGCGATTGGCGAATTATAGCAGAGAACGGTTAAGTCATTAAGTGTAACTGTATCTTGTGTCACAGCAGCCCCTGGTTTTACATTAAAAATAGTTAAGACTCATTGCGGGTGCAGTCTATCCTTTAAGCCTAAAATTTATGAATCTTAAAATTTACCAGCTCGTAATTGGAGTGTCGATCGTCCTAATTACAGGAATGTTTCTAGGACGTTTTGAAATCACTATCTCCAACGGTTCAAATCAGTCGAGCGATTGGCCCTCACAAGCCACCGCACACCCCCCCATACCCCCCATTTCCCCAGTTGCGACAGATTCAGCAGACACCGCTAGCGAGCCCAAACCCGACTCAACACCAACCCCCCCAGATCCAGAGGAGGAATTGCTTTCCTCAATCCCTGTAGATGCTAAAGCCTCCGGCCGTTTGCGCGTCAGCAACCGCAGCGAACACCCAGTGCGAGTGGCCCTGCTGTCGAAACGGCAAGCCAAGGAATCCTACGGCAAACCGGCGCACTGGGATTTTGCGCCGGGGGAAGGTGGCGGCAAGGGACTGATGCTATCGCTGCCGGAGGGAAAGTTACAAGTCAAACGGGGAGACATTTTAGTGGTTTTTGCTCAGGATGGTTCTCGTCGCTACTGGGGGCCTTTCGTCGCCGGGGAGACACCCTCGCCGGCTTGGAACAGCACAGCCGGAGAATGGCAATTAATTTTGCAGCCGTGAACGCTTAGCTGCAGGTGCGGAAATTTGGGTCGAGAAAGCCGGTCGATCCGGTCTTGTTGAGAATGGTGCGGCTATGTGAGTTTAACCTCACATAGTGGCACCATTCTCAAGAACAGGCTTTCCGGCCTGTTCCACAAAGAGTGAATTTTATTGTGGGGAGTAGGGGTTGGGCAGGAGAGCCAGCCCCTGAAAGGCTTGTTGAGAATGGTGCAACATCTCTGTTTAACTGATATCTTGCACCATTGTCAGCAACAGGCTTTCCGGCCTGTTCCACAAGAAAATTTATATATTGTGGAACAGGCCGGAAAGCCTGTTCATAAAAGCCTTGTTGAGAATGGTGTAACATCTGAGTTTAACCAGATTCGATCGACTTGGGAGTTTCGAGAATGCGAATCTTTCGGTAGACTCTCTATGCGAGCTAAAATTTAAAATCTAAAATCGCAGGAAGTTTGCGTGAAGGAAGTTATTAAAAATTTGTCAGAGTTTAGGAAGCGCCCGTTAGCGTTAGCGAAGCGATCCGAAGGAAAGCCCTCGAAGAGGATCGCACCAAAGCTGCTGTCGCTGTTATGGCTGTGCGCGATCGCCTGGGTAGGTTTCTTGTGGAATCTCGGCAACATCGGTTTAGTTGACGAAACCGAACCCTTGTTTGCCGAAGCCGCCCGTCAAATGACGCTGACAGGGGATTGGATCACTCCTTATTTCAACGGCGAAACGAGGTTTGACAAGCCGCCGTTGATTTACTGGCTGATGGCTGTGGCTTACCGCACGCTGGGTGTTAACGAATGGGCCGTGCGTCTTCCCTCGGCTTTGTGCGCGATCGGTCTGACTTGCCTCGGATTTTATACCCTCTCGAAATCGAAGGAAGAAGGAAGTTCGGCAACGGATTCTGTAACGGATGTAACGGATGTAACGGATGTCAGGAGGAAGGAAGAAGGGCACGACACGGATTCGGACATGGATACACGGATGAATGTAACTGTCTTTCCTCCCTCGTTCTCCCACTCTCCCACTCCCCCACTCTCCCCCTCTCCTAGTATTCCTATTTTTCTTTCTACTCCTTGGATTGGTGCGGCCCTAATAGCTTTAAATCCCCAAACTATTGCCTGGGGACGGACTGGCGTTTCAGATATGCTATTAGTTAGTTGTATGTGTTCCGCACTATTCGCATTTTTTCTCGGTTACACTCTAGAAGAACAGAGAGCAAAAGCAGAATTTTCCACTGTTCCCGCTTCGCGATTTCCCAATAAGTGGTATCTGACTTTTTACGTACTAATTGCCTTAGCAATTCTGGCTAAGGGGCCTGTGGGAATTGTCTTGCCAGCGCTGATTGTTGGCTGCTTCGGGCTTTATTTGGGAAATTTCCGGCAACTTTGGCGCGAAATGCGTCCGGTGTCTGGAATTTTAATTATTCTGGCGATCGCCCTGCCTTGGTACATTTTGGTTATTTTAGACAACGGTCAAACTTATATTGACAGCTTTTTTGGCTATCACAATTTCCAGCGTTTTACTGGAGTAGTCAACAAGCACTCCGCGCCTTGGTATTTTTACTTTTTTGTAGTGCTAGTTGGTTTTGCACCTTGGTCGATTTATTTGCCGGTGGCGATCGCCCGCACCCGTTTTTGGCAGCGCAGTTACTGGCGTCGTCAACCGCGATCGGCTCAGTTGAGTTTATTTGCCCTATTTTGGTTCGTCTGCATCTTTGGCTTTTTTACGATCGCCGTGACAAAATTGCCCAGTTATGTATTGCCTTTAATCCCCGCCGCTGCGATTTTGGTAACGCTGCTGTGGAGCGATATTATTGCAGGCAACGAACCTGAAAACAGGCGGATAAAGTTAGAAAAAAAACCGAATTCTTTACCGCGAGGGCTGTTAGCTACATACATTTTCAATGTCGTATTTTTATTAATTATAGCCGGAGCAACTTTCTACTGCTACAACTGGCTGGGAGACGACCCGGCAATGCCCAATTTTCCCCAAGCAATTCAGCAGTCGGGATTGCTGATTGTAGGCGGTACGATTTGGATAATTACAGCGGTGGCGATCGGACTTTTACTCTGGAAGCGGCAACAGCGCTGGATTTTGGTTGCTAACTTCATCGGGTTAGTAGCATTTATCATATTTGGTCTTACTCCGGCCTACAATTTGGTTGATATCAACCGCCAGTTACCTCTGAGACAGTTAGCACAGGTGGCAGTTCAACAAAAACTGCCCGGAGAAGAGTTTATTATGGTTGGTTTCTGGAAACCCAGTCTGGTTTTTTATACCCAAGAGCCGGTGACTTACTACCGAGCTGTCAGAAGGGCGATCGACTACATTAAGGAGTCTAAAAACCCAACTTCTCCCTCTATTTTGTTGCTGGGATATCCAGAGAAATTTGTGGAATTAGGATTGCAGCCAAATCAATATCAATTGTTGGACAGTCGGGGGGCTTACCAACTCGCCAGGGTTCCGAGAACAGCGTTTCGATAGTCCATTATACTGCGGTGTGAGCCGACCTATATGGTGTGAAAGTAGGGGCAATCCCCCCGTGGTTGCCCCGGAATTTGGATATGGTGCATCTAGAACTGTAAAAGCTATAATCTACTCACTACCTAAAACCCGAAGCTCGGAGCCTACAATGGTTTCAATTCTCAACAAACTCTCTTCGTTAATCCATGAGATTTGCATTGAAAAAGTCGATCGGTGGAAGTTGTTCAAATTTAGTGAATCGCTGCCACAGCGTATGGAAAATTTGTTAGAGAAGAAGAAGGACGATCGACTAATGGCAGAAGAGGCAGCCGAACTCGATGCCATTGGGGAATTAGATCGCATCTTTACCCATATCAATGCAAGGATGGCGGCTCAAGATGTCAATGAGTGAGCCGACGAGACAGACGGTTCGAGAAAGAGCGAGCTATTTATGTGAATACTGTCATTCCCCAGAACGTCTAAAGTATAATGTTGAAGTTCCGGTACGATCTACTCAACTTAGAAACATAACTTTGGCGAAAGTGCGGTATGATCTATCAATGAGAGTGTTATTATACCGCACTTCTGGTATAATTAATAGTTATATGGCAAGTTCATACTTTAATCGTAAGAAGTCAAATGTCATACTCATCTCTCGCAAACGTGGTATTTGCGGTCGGACGAAGCGGAGCAAATGGGGTATCGCTGCTTGGTACAGCAACTCTACTAAATAGTCCCGGAAAGTTTGTTACGGCTGCCCATGTTACTAATAAAGATGAGCAGAATCTAGTCGTGGTTGTAAAACCTTATAATTCGAGCATCAATGACTATCAAGATACTTCTGATTCTCAAGTTCAGATGATTCCGGTTCGCATTGAAGCTATTGACCCTTTCACAGATTTGTGTATTTTGTCTGCTGATATTGATGCGTTCTCTAATATATCGATAGGTAGCACAGATATTCTCAATTTTGGCAGTGTTGTTGATATTTTTGGTTATCCTCACGCAGATCATGGAAGATTGGTACTCACTCATCAACGAACTGAGATCGGCGCAAAAATATTAATTAAAAATGGAATAGTCAAAACCAAGCAAGTCGTACTGAACACTCAGGCTCGCCCCGGTCAATCTGGAAGCCCTATATTCTGTGCATACACTACATTCATGGTTGCTATCCTCATTGGGTCATATGCTCCAGGTGGTGGAGGTGGTATTTCATTGGCTGGAGTAGATCCGCATACCCTCCATCAGACTACTCATGCGGTCTCTGTTGAGTACGTTAGGGAAATGTTGTAGATATGGAAAATAAATTAGAACATTTATTTCAGGTTGATAATGAAGAGTGGCTCGCAACGCTGCCTAGATACCAACAAATAAGGATCAAGCAGCTAGTGGATTCCACTAACTCTTACGAAGAGGCAGCAAAACAGTGGCTGAATGCAATGCCAGAGAACACATTCCCATTTGGAGCCGAACAAGCGAGAAATCTATTTATTGAAAAAGTCCGGGATGAAATGGAAAAATTCTTAAGCGGCGATGAAAAATACGCTGATGAACACAAACAGCTATTTTCTTCGTCACAGGTACTACAAAAAACTCTTGTGAGTTCTGTTTCAGCAGCAATCGCCCCAGTAATAGGTACAGCAGCAGCCTACATCATGCCTGTTGTTGTTCTTGTATTCATGACAATGAGTAAGATGGCGGAGCCACCCCTTGTTATTGCAGCACAGAGTAGCAATGCAGTGTTATTTTCTGAAGCTGACTCAGCATCTGTGCAGGAGACACTGTATCTTCTCTCAGTGCCAGGGATGCGGGAATCGATTCGGGAAGGACTGGCAACGCCGATCGAGGAGTGCGCTAGGGAGTTGGAGTGGTGAATTGGAATCTGGTATATACTAAACAGGCACAGAAAGATGCCAAAAAGCTCGCTTCTAGCAATTTACGAGACAAAGCGCAAGAGTTACTCAACATCCTTCAAACCAATCCCTTTGAGAATCCGCCACCCTATGAGAAATTGGTGGGAGATTTGGAAGGTGCATATTCACGGCGAATCAACATTCAGCATCGTCTGGTGTACGAGGTGATTGAGTCCGAGAACACGGTAAAAATTTTGCGGATGTGGACGCATTATGAGTAGTGTTTCTAACAGGTTAACTAATACAGGGGTAGAGCGATCGCCCTTTAGACTGGTAACTTAGCCCACCATACGTGCCATAATCAGCCATATTCTCTGGTACGCGATCGCCTGAACCTATGGATGCGCTAATCGGCAAAACTTTACAGGGTGGAAAGTACACCCTCGAACAAGAATTGGGCCGCGGCGGCTTTGGAATAACTTTCAGGGCAAATCACCGCTATTTAGGACAGCCTGTAGT
The DNA here is from genome assembly GCF_036700545.1 of Microcoleus sp. SVA1B4. Taxonomy (NCBI): domain Bacteria; kingdom Bacillati; phylum Cyanobacteriota; class Cyanophyceae; order Oscillatoriales; family Microcoleaceae; genus Microcoleus; species Microcoleus sp. SVA1B4. The sequence goes on along the minus strand of NZ_JAUBPB010000024.1, from coordinate 20,312 downwards.
CATAAAAACCCTCAACGAATCTCTGCGGCAGCAACCCAATTTTGCTGAGTTCGATCGCAAGTTTCAAGACGAAGCGAGGCGGTTGGCTTCCTGCGTCCATCCCAATATTGTGCGCGTCAGCGATTTCTTTGTGGAAGACGGGCAGCCTTACATGGTGATGGACTACATAGCCGGTCAGAATTTGGGCGATGTAGTCGGTTCAAATAATCCGCTGCCAGAAAATCTTGCAATTCTCTACATAACTCAAATTGGCGCTGCTTTAAAAGTTGTTCATCAAAAGGGTTTGCTGCACCGAGATGTCAAGCCGCAAAACATTCTTTTGCGCCAAGGTACTCAGGAAGTCGTGCTGATTGACTTTGGCATTGCCCGCGAGTTTACTCCTGGTGCAACCCAAAGTCACACTAATATGGTGTCCGACGGCTACGCGCCCCCTGAACAGTATTTTGCCCAAGGAAAATATACGCCCGCAACAGATGTTTACGGTATGGCGGCGACGCTTTACACTTTATTGACAGCACAGGTGCCGGTGGCTGCAATTTTACGCACCAGCCAGCCGATGCCTTCACCCCGCGACTTGCAGCCTCAGCTAAGTGCCGCTGTCAGTTCTGGGGTGATGCGGGGGATGACGGTAGAAGCTCAAAATCGCCCTGCTAGCGTGGATGAGTGGCTGTCGCTGCTGCATGGGCAGCCTCATGGTGCAGCGTCGCCGAGCACCGGGCCGACAGTGGCGGTGATGCCGGGACACGGGCCTCAGTCGCCTGTGGGTTCGAGAACAGCGCCTGCTGTGGTGTCTTCTGGGCAAGGCAGCCGCAAGGTTTGGTGGATTTTGGGGTTCGTGGCGATCGCACTTATTGTGGCAGGTTTGGTCGGTATTGCTAGAGTTTTCTTCAACCGGCCGTCTTCGGAACCCGCACCTGTGGCCCAGGACGATCGCACTTCGGCCCCTGCTGATCCAGACGCGCGCTCAAACCCCGCACCAATTCCCGCGCCGACACCAACGCCACCACCAACTCCCAGAGAAACTCCGCAGGCTGCTGAAACTCCGCCTGCTGCTGAGACTCCAACCCCAGCGGGGGCGGGCACGGGGGCACCGCCCCTACAGACGCCAACACCAGAGCCTTCTCCCGAATCTGTCGAACCCACACCAACGGAAAAACTTGTTGACAAAGAGTTGCCGCCCGATCGATCGCCCGCACCCAGCGAACAACCGGGAACCAATTATCAGAAGACTCCCACAATCCCTGGGTATGCGGTTGGTACGCCGGAAAGTCAGATTTTAGCCGAATTGGGAGAACCCACTGACTCTCAAGCGCGGGGCTATTGGCCAAATACTCGCACCGCACTTTACGAAATATTGCCAAATCGGATTACTCTGGGCTACATTTACGATCGCGATTCAAGCGAGCTAGTACAAACAGAGGGTTCTTTTGCCCAGTCGGTGGACGATTTGGTAGTGCGAACCGCCTTAAATGGGATGGTGGGCGGCGCCAGCCGAGAGATTTTGCAGGGCTTGCGCGACGTGCAGCAGCGCCGGAGTAATCGCTTTACGTTTAGGAAAGGTTCGCTGGAAGGGACGATCGAACGCAATGAGCGCGATCGGATTTACATCGGCGTCTGGGACGAGAACTTGCATTAAACTTGGCAGCGCTGACATCCTGCACCCTTGTCAATAAACCTGGGCGGGCAAGATGCCCAACCCCTAATCCCCACAGGAAAACTCAACTCTTGTGGAACAGGCATCTTGCGTCAATAAACCTGGGCGGGCAAGATGCCCAACCCCTACTCCCCACAGGAAAACTCAACTCTTGTGGAACAGGCATCTTGCCTGTTCAAAAAAATGGTGCAAGATGTAAATATTCCCGACTCAGCTTTGTGCCAAAATCGAAAATCTAAAATCCCAAATCTAAAATCTAGTTGACGCAACACGAAATATTGTCTATAATTAGAGAACGCACGAGGGGCTGTAATGGTTTCGACAGGGTGGCGAAAGCTGCTCCGTGATGCAGGTCGAGAGGGAGTCTACTCTCGTTAATATCGGCTCAAAAAAAATAGTAAATGCGAACAACATCGTTCCTTTCGCTCGCAAAGCCGTAGCTGTAGCCTAAAAACTTCTTGAGCTTGGTTTAGAGTGTATGCCACCTCACTCCGTTAAAGGTAGCATAACAACCCCCAACGGATGCCCTAGCTAAACGTTTCTAGTCGGCTAGCTAGGAAAGCAATCACTAGAAAATCCCCCCATTTGGGATAAAGATGGTTCCCGCCCCGAGGATTAGAGGGGATAAACCTGTGAACGATCGGAAGGTAAATACCCGCTTTGGACGGCAGTTCGATTCTGCCCAGTTCCATAAAAGAAGTGACGTAAAATCAATGGTTTAAGCCATTTGAAAGCCACTTTAAAGCACTAAAAAGGGCAGAGAATTAATTCTCTGCCCTTTTTGTTTGGGCTATTTGGGTAGTCAGTTATTGTAGGGTGCGTCAGGGCGGATTTTTTTCACAACAGACGAAGAATATTCTCCCTGACGCACCCTACTTCCTAAAATCGTATAAGCGGTAGCCGTAGGGTGCGTCGCCAGCCTTCAATCCTCAAAAAAGATCGACAATCTCATAGCGACGCACCTGTTCTTTTGAAGGGCCCGTGGAAGCAACCCTCCGTTTCACTCCGCCCAATATTTTTGTCTTAAGCAAGCTTTTTTATAAATGGTATAAGGTGCGTCATCGGAGAAAACCTTAGTTTTTCGTGCTACATCCACAAATGACGCACCCTACAATCTCAAATCGTATAAGTTACCTACCCATTAGCTACGCTGCCGGCTCATATAATTAGAACTTCACCCTGTCTGTGCGTTCTTGGAGCCTGTCGGGCGATATACTATTAGGCGGTAAAGCATTAAAAATCTTTACAAAGACCCCGATTTCTAAGCCTACTCCTACAAAGGACGGGTGAAAAATTATATGCTGAGCGCTCAAAAGCTGGAAAAATGAACCCAGGAATTGACTTACAAGGAAGTTTTGTAGAAGCCCTGATGAATTTGGGCTTACCGGCGGACATCGCCCAACTGCTTTGGCTACCGCTGCCAATGTTGCTGATGATTGTCGCTGCCGTCTTCGGGGTACTGACTAGCGTCTGGCTGGAACGGAAAATTTCCGCCGCCGCTCAACAGCGGATAGGCCCGGAATTTATCGGCCCTCTGGGAGTGCTAGCACCCGTTGCTGATGGTCTGAAGTTGGTCTTCAAAGAAGACATTGTACCGGCAAAAGCTGACGCGCTGCTATTTACCCTAGGCCCGGTAATTGTGGTGATTCCAGTTTTTCTCTCCTACTTAATCGTGCCCTTCGGAGAGCATATGCTGATCGCCGATATGGGGACAGCAATATTTCTGTGGATTGCTCTTTCTAGCATTCAGCCGATCGGCTTGCTGATGTCCGGCTATGCTTCAAACAACAAATACGCCCTCCTCGGAGGACTCAGAGCCGCCGCTCAATCCCTCAGCTACGAAATTCCCCTAGCTTTGGCAGTATTGGCAGTTGTAATGATGTCCAATAGCCTCAGTACGATCGACATCGTACACCAGCAAGCCGGCTACGGCATTCTCGGCTGGAATATCTGGCGGCAACCAGCAGGTTTCCTGATTTTCTGGATCGCAGCACTAGCAGAATGCGAACGTTTACCCTTTGACCTTCCAGAAGCAGAAGAAGAATTGGTAGCAGGATATCAGACTGAGTACACAGGCATGAAATTTGCTTTGTACTATATCGCTTCCTACGTTAACCTCGTCCTTTCTTGCCTGTTAGTAGCAGTTTTGTACCTCGGCGGCTGGGAGTCCCCGATTCCTGTCGGAGTCCTGACAAATGCCCTAGGATTGAGCGAAACGACTCCTTGGTTGCAGGTAATTACCGGCTTGCTGGGCATTACAATGACCATGCTGAAAGCCTACTTTTTCTTGTTTCTGGCTGTTCTGCTCCGCTGGACTCTGCCGCGAGTTCGGATCGACCAATTGCTAAATTTGGGATGGAAGTTTTTACTTCCCGTTGCTTTAGTTAATTTGCTGTTGACCGCAGCTTTGAAGCTTGCCTTTCCCTTTGCTTTTGGCGGTTAATTCGTAATAGGTAACAGAACAGATAATAGCTAACCTAGAGTAGCTGTTAACTCTCATGACCTATTATCAATTAGCAATTACCAAAAACTCAAGTACAGAGAGAGAACACGATGCTAAAATTCCTCAATCAAGTAGGCGAATACGCCAAAGAGACTCTTCAAGCTGCTAAGTATATCGGTCAAGGGCTATCTGTTACTTTTGACCACATGAGACGCCGCCCGATTACGGTGCAGTATCCTTACGAGAAATTAATTCCTTCCGAACGTTTTCGGGGCAGAATTCACTTTGAATTTGACAAGTGCATCTCCTGCGAAGTTTGCGTTCGGGTGTGTCCGATCAACTTACCTGTAGTGGATTGGGAATTTAACAAAGAAACTAAGAAGAAGCAACTCAAGCACTACAGTATCGATTTCGGAGTGTGTATCTTCTGCGGCAACTGCGTAGAATATTGTCCGACTAATTGTTTGTCCATGACAGAAGAATACGAGTTAGCCGCCTACGAACGTCACGAATTGAATTATGACAACGTGGCCCTGGGACGTTTGCCCTACAAGGTTACAGATGACCCGATGGTGACACCGATGCGGGAATTCGCTTATTTGCCGAAAGGTGCGATCGACCCCCATGAAGTTTCCTACACCGATCGCCGCGCCGGTCTGCGTCCAGAGGAAATTATCGAAAAGTAAGTCATTAGTCATTAGTCAGCAGTCATCAGTCATTAGTGAAATAACCAATTATTAATGACTGCTAACTAATGAGTAAAAACGAACAATAGAACACTAATAATTGAGGATAAAAAATTGTGAATCTAGCTGAAGGGGTTCAAATTGTTTCATTTGGAATATTGTCCGTAATGATGATTGCAGGAGCACTAGGAGTAGTGCTGTTCTCAAATATCGTTTACTCAGCCTTTTTGCTGTGCGGCGTATTTACCAGCATTGCCGGCTTGTACCTGTTGCTGAATGCCGACTTTGTAGCAGCAGCACAGGTATTGATTTATGTGGGCGCTGTTAACGTCTTGATTTTGTTTGCGATTATGTTGGTGAACAAGCGCGAAGATTTCCGCACAATTCCCAACGCTTGGGTGCGTCAAGTAGCAACAGCAGTAGTTTGCGTAGGCTTGTTTGCGCTTTTGGGTACGATGGTGGTGTCTACTCCTTGGACTATTGTCGCGACGACAGGAGCACCGGCCGAAAGTTCGATCGTCACAATCGCCAAACATTTCTTCACCGACTTTTTGCTGCCTTTCGAGTTAGCATCAGTATTTTTGTTAATGGCAATGGTAGGAGCCATTGTCTTGGCGCGCCGCGATTTCTTGCCAGATGAATTGTCCAACAAGCTATCTGAAACACCAGCTTTTAGTTTGCCGGAAAGACCTCGCGAATTAGTTTCGGCCGGAGATGTGTCTTCGCCAGAATCTAAGTAATATTATGGTGCGCTGAGCGCACCATAGTGTTAGTTTTGTAGTAACTTTAGATTGAGACAAAATCGCAAAATTTATGCAACTGCAACTCCAGTATTTCCTGTTATTAGCCGCCGCACTTTTCTGTATTGGCATTTACGGTTTGATTACCAGCAGAAATGCAGTGCGCGTGTTGATGTCGATCGAGTTGATGCTGAATGCTGTCAATCTCAATTTGATGGGTTTCTCCAATTATCTCGACCCCGTACAAATTAAGGGCCAAGTATTTACCGTGTTTGTAGTTACGGTAGCCGCGGCTGAAGCTGCGGTGGGTTTGGCAATTGTTTTGGCGATTTATCGCAACCGCAATACCGTAGACATGGAAGAATTTAACTTGCTGAAGTGGTAATTAATCAATAGTCATCAGTCATCAGTCATCAGTCATTAGCGACAAACTAATGCAGATTAAAGACTGATGACTAAGGACTAAGGACTAAGGACTAAGGACTAAGGACTAATGACTTCTAGTAATTTCTAGAGTAATTCTACCCCCGAAATCAGGGATGGGGGCAGCAGGTTTCGAGAGTTGTAGTTTAACTTTTTCGACTAACGGTAGTTCTAAAAGCGCTTGAGCAATAGTATCTGCTAGGCGTTCGATTAATAAAAATTTCGACTCTTTGACTAGCTTTTGAATCAGAGTAATTGCGCTGCGGTAATCAAGAGTATGTTGAATATCATCACTTTTTCCAGCTTGCGATAAATCCAGCCAGAGAGTAACATCCACTTCAAACCACTGCCCCAAAACTTGCTCTTCCGGCAGATAGCCCGTATATCCGTAACAGCGAATTCCTGTAAGTTGAATAGAATCCATTTTGCAATAAACTAAAAGTGCGTTGTTCTATACCAATTTGTATTAAACCAGATAAAGTTCTCTTTCTCTTCCCTCTCTTTTTTTGCCCTTTGCCCTCTTCCTCTTCCCTCTGCGCCCTCTGCGCCCTCTGCGGTTCAATCACTCTTATTCTATCTTAAATTTCACAACCGTCCTCCTTTCTCCAACTTGTCCAATAAATCCTCAGCAACTTCATACCATTTCCGCCTAATTTCAGCATCTTCTGGCTTTTCTGTCAAGGTACGACCTTGGAATTCGGGATATTTATTGTAATATAATTCATCAACTTTTTGATAGAATATATCTTGATTTATATTGAGATTTTTGCGTCGTTTCCCAATGTTTTCTTGACGAATTATTTCTGCTTCCTCTAAGGATGTATCGGGAGGTTGCTGGCGCGCAGAAAATTTAGGTAAATCCGGCAACTTTGGCAACGTAAAACCAGATTTAACTACACTAAAAGCTAAAATTCCCGGCACCAAAATGACACTTAAACTCCCTAGGGTTTTCCAAGGAATTAACTTGAATGTGGGGTTGTTATTAACCAGTTGAGGATTTTGGTGAACAGGGGTATGATTGCTGGTAGCAGTTTGAGTGGTGTTTTTGAAAGGGCGGCCGACAAAGTTCATTGTCACCATTTGGGAAATTATACTGCCAATTTGAGAGAGTTTTGGATCTTTGAGTGCTTCGCGGACTGCTTTTGCAGATTGGTAGCGATCGCCCGGTTGTTCTGCTAACATCCGATCCAATACCGTGGCTAAATTTGGGCTGACACTGACGTGCGATCGCCAATCCCAAGTTTTATTATTGATATCGTACAATTTTTGAGGCTTTTTGCCGCTTAGCAGTACCAAAGCCGTCACGGCTAAAGCATACAAATCGCTAGCGGCAGAAACTTTCCCCAGTCGCATTTGTTCGGCTGGGGAATAACCCTGTTTGCCGATCGCCGTATCCGATTGTCCGTTAAACTGAAGTACGGCATTGGCTGCGATTTGTTTAACAGAACCGAAATCAATTAAAAATGGTAGTTTGTCAGCATCATGCTGAATAATATTATCCGGGGAAATATCGCGATGAATTAAATTTTTCGAGTGGATGTATTCTAAAACTGGTAAAAGCTGAAATAGCAGTTGAGTAACTTCAGCTTCGGTAAAATTTTTACCTTGCTGCTGGCGCGATATCAATATTTCTTCGTAGGTTTGACCTTTGATATAATCTTGGACTAAAAATAAAGATGGATTCCCAGCCAAATCGGTTCGCAGGAGTTCTCGAAAACGGGGAATTTGCGGGTGTTGGAGGTGGTAAAGCATACTCGCTTCGCGATCGAACAATTCGGCGGCTTTCGGGCTGTGCACCACCGGAGAAAACTCTTTGAGCACGCAATGTTCGTTGTAGCGGTTGATATCTTCGGCGAGGTAAGTGCGGCCGAAGCCACCGCGGCCCAATTCGCGGAGGATGCGGTAGCGTTTTTCGAGAGTTGAACCGGGGGCGAGGAGGGAGGAGTTAGACATAAACCACGGCAAATTGTTCGAGTTGGGGAGTCGCCGAGCACAGTATAGCTTATTGTAGCTAAGTTTGTTTGAATGCGAGGGAAGGAAGGGCGATCGCTTTTTTTGGGATGGATGAAGGAGAAGCGACACTTTGGTTAAGATTCAGTATCTACAGGATATCGTAGGGGCGGGTTTTACCAACCATCTATGTTATCAACCAAAAATATAATAAACCCGCCCCCACCCAACGACCAATCTAAATCTACATTTTTCGCCTGCGATCGAACATCAGGTTAATTTGGATTATCGGCTGTCTAGGGGCGGGTTTATATAAATTGTTCGTGAACATCAAATATTGTTTGTAAAACCCGCCCCTACAGGCTTTTTTATTGTCGGGTTTGATCGGCTATGGAGGATTTACAAATCCCGATGGGTAAATTCCTTAGCATCTTTCCCTACATAACTCGCGGCAACATGGCCATCTCCAACAACTCGATACTTATAGGTAATCAACCCCTCTAAACCAACAGGCCCGCGAGGCGGCATTTGCTGCGTGCTAATCCCCACTTCTGCACCGAAGCCGTAGCGGAAACCGTCGGCAAATCTAGTCGAACAATTGTGATAAACTCCGGCCGCATCGACTCCATTTAAAAAAGTTTCGGCGACTTCGCTGTCTTCGGTTACAATGACATCGGTGTGTCTGGAACCGTAAGTATTGATGTGATTAATTGCCTCTTCCACAGAATCTACTATTTTGATTGACAAAATCAAATCGCTGTATTCTGTAGACCAATCTGTTTCATTGGCTTCGGCAATATTTTCGAGGAGGGCGCGAGTTTTTTCGTCTCCCCGCAATTCCACTTTTTTCTGCTGCAAAGCTGTGGCGATAGCGGGCAGGAATCTGGGGGCGATCGCCCTGTGAACTAACAAGGTTTCAATGGCATTGCAGGCGGCGGGATACTGGGTTTTTGCATCTACACAAATCTCTACGGCTTTCTGAATATCCGCTGCTTTGTCTGCGTACAAATGACAAATTCCGTCGGCGTGTCCTAACACGGGAATCCGCGTATTTTCCTGCACGAACCGCACGAAGGAATTAGAACCTCTGGGAATAATCAAATCTACATATTCATCCATTTTTAGCAGTTCGATTGTTTCTTCCCGCGTGGTTAGCAACTGCACGACTTCTGGATTAACCGCAGTTTCTGCTAATGCTTGATGTATCACTTTGGTCAAGATTTCGCAGGAACGGACTGCTTCTTTGCCACCTTTGAGAATGACGCCATTTCCTGATTTGATTGCCAAGGATACTATCTGAATTAAAGCTTCTGGGCGCGCTTCAAAAATAATGCCTAAAACGCCCAAAGGACAGGTGATGCGCTTCAGAATTAATCCTGTATCCAATTCACGGTGGATTTGCACGACACCGATCGGATCTGGGAGTTTCGCAACGTCTCGCACGCCCGCGATCGCACTTTTCAACTTGCTCTCATCCAACTTTAGGCGATCGTACAGCGGTTTCGCAATTCCATCAGCCTCAGCCGCCTTGCAGTCAGCAGCATTCGCCCCCACAATATCCGGCGCAGCAGCTTCTAAAGCTTTCGCAATAGCTTCAATAGCTTGATTTTTGGCCTCAGCGGACAAAACTGCCAATTTTCTAGCAGATCCGCGCGTTTTTTGGGCAATTTCAATAATAGACATGGCAGTAACTTTTAAATAGTTTTGATTGTTCGGTTTTGAATTTTGAGTTTGGAATTGAATCCGCAAAAATAAATTTGGGGGCGGTTTTCAGTCTTAACAATTCTAGAGGAAATTCTATATTTTTGTTGAGACCCCTTACAGCAATCCGCATTAACAGGTTAAAACAGTGAAGTATAGATAAAATCCCACGGTCATTTCCTTTTGTCAATAACCTTTGGAGATTATTATGTCATCTCATGCCCCTTTACGCAAGGCAGGGCGAGCAGCCAAAGCCGGCGTTAAACTGATACAGAAAACTGGCGGAAATCTCGTTTTAGCTTCCGGCGTCACCATCAGCCTGCTGTTTGGTATGGTGTTAGCGCTATCTTTAGCCTCTGTTTTGATTCTCAGCAGTCCCGATCCAGTCGCCGGGTTGGCGATCGCACTTCCCATAACTCTGATTTTTAACATCGCTGCTTTTTTCCTATCACCTTACTTGATGGACTTAAGCCAAAATTGGCTATACCATACTCGCTGGGTTTCCCTAGCAGAAATTGAAAGCCTAAGTCCCGAAACAGCTAAAGTTATTCAGAAGGTTTGCAAGCAGAAAAAACTCTCTTGTCCGCGTTTAGGAATTATCGACGACCAAAACCCTACTGCTTTTACTTACGGTTCATTTCCCAACAGCGCTCGGTTAGTCGTCAGTCAAGGTCTTTTTACCTATTTAGACGACGAGGAAATTGCCACTGTTTACGCCCACGAACTCGGTCACATCGTCCACTGGGACTTTGCAGTAATGACTTTAGCTTCGACTTTGGTGCAGATTACTTATTTAATTTACACTACAACTCAAAGAATGGGTAGAAGTGGTGGGGAAAAAGCTAAAGATGCGGCCGGTACGGTAGCTGCTGTTGCTTATTTGTTTTACATCGCCGGCACTTATTTATTGCTATATTTGTCGCGGACGCGAGAATATTTTGCCGACCATTTTGCTGCCGAAACTACGGGCAATCCCAATGCTTTATCCCGCGCTTTGGTAAAAATTGCTTACGGTATTTTGGAAGAAGGACAAAGAGCAACAGAACCCAGCAGCTTATTAGAAGGAACTCGCGCTTTAGGCATTTACGATGCCAAAGCTGCCACATCTACTGGCACTGCTTACAGGATTTCTTCGGAACCAGAAAAGATTGGGCGAGTGTTTTTGTGGGATATGTTTAATCCGTGGGGTTGGTGGATGGAGTTGAACTCTACTCACCCGCTGACTGGTAAACGAGTTCGCGCTTTGAGCACTTATGCCGAACAATTAGGCTTGGATATTGAGTTTGACATGGGCCGGATTGTCGGCGAAGGCAACGATTTGAGCAAGCGGAGATTGTACGGCAATTTTGTGTTCGATTTGCTGCTGTACAGTGCAGAAACTCTGGGCTTAGCGGTGGGTTTTGCGATCGGCATTGCGCTGTATGCTGTAAACCCGATGATGATGGTTGCTTGTCCTTTAATCGGTTTGGGGACGGGAATTTTGCTCAAAACTCTGGTGATGTTCCCGAATTACAAACAAGCCGAACATTTGGATGTTTTAACCTTAATGTCTGACCCTTACGCAAGTCCTTTGCGGGGTCAACCGGCGCAACTACAAGGCGAATTAATTGGTCGCGGCGATGCGGGCTATGCGTTTGGTTCTGATTTGAAATTGCAAGACAGAACGGGAATGATTTATCTGCGCTATGCTTCTCGTTTTGGGCCAATTGGTAATTTTATGTTTGGCATGAAACGGGTTGAAAGTTTGATTGGGATGGATGTTAGGACTTTGGGTTGGTTCCGCCGGGGTGTTGCACCTTGGATGGATTTGATTCAGCTTGAAAGCGATAGCGGTACGGTGGTTAACAGTTATCACCGCTTCTGGTCTTTTGTGATGGGTATCGGTGCGATAGTTCTTGGTATTGCGGCGCTATTTGTTTTATTTCCAGCTTAACAGTTGACAGGTAAAACCTTTTAAGTTAAATATAATTAAGCTCGCATTTTAGAGCTTAATTTTTTTGTTCCATACGGTACTATTAAATTTAATACCGCTCTCAATCATCTTTTTTGCTGGACAAAAGAGTGAGTTTACGAACCGCTTTAGATTTGTTAGCGAAGGGGCGCGATAGCGCTCTTGGAGAAAAGAAAGAAGAAAGGAAGAAGTAAAGAAGGAGATAGTTAATCTTATGGCGGGAAGGAAATAATTTATTTATGAGCAAACATGACAATCAAAATTGCTACAATTAGTTTGTTGTTGATGGTATTAACTTTAGCAGTCAGCAGTCCTAGCGAAATACTTAGCGGAAACTTAACAAAAATGACCGCTAAAACGGAAAACCAGAACACAAAAAATACCATGCAAAGTATTCTCGATGACAGCGCCAAACTAGAAAAACTAGCTAGCAATTTCCAATTTATAGAAGGCCCGATTTGGCATCCAGACGGCTTTTTGCTGTTCAGCGATATTCCCGCCAATATTATCTATAAATTTGGCTCAAATCAGCAAGTTGAGGTATTTCGCCGCCCTTCGGGAAAAGCCAACGGGAATACTTTAGACAAAGAAAACCGCTTACTTACTGGCGAACACGAAAATCGCCGCGTCTCCCGTACAGAAAAGGACGGAAAAGTTATCACCTTGGCGGATAGATACGAGGGCAAGCGGCTCAACAGCCCGAACGATTTGGTTGTTAAATCCGACGGTAGTATTTATTTTACCGATCCGTCCTACGGTGTTAGTAAAGAGCAGGAAGAATTAGGTTTTTACGGTGTTTACAGGCTGGCACCCGACGGAAAATTAACTCTGCTGGTTAAGGATTTGGTGCTGCCGAATGGCATCGCCTTTTCACCAGACGAGCAAAAACTTTATGTCAACAATTCGGAAGCGGGATATATTGCTGTTTTCGATGTAAAACCGGACGGAACTGTTACTAACCAGCAGCTTTTTGCGGAGTTAAAAGATGCCAGTCAAAGCGGAGTACCCGACGGTTTAAAAGTTGATGTAGAGGGGAATGTTTACAGCACCGGGCCGGGGGGAGTGTGGATTTTCTCGCCGGATGGCAAGCTTTTGGGGAAGATTTCTGTGCCTGAGACGGCGACTAATTTGGCTTGGGGAGAAAGCGATCGCAAAACGCTTTATATTACGGGAAGTACAAGTCTGTATCGGATTCGCCTTAAAATTGCGGGCGTGCGGCCTGGAAAATAATCTAAAATAAGGCGAAGTTGAAAATAAAGCGGTTTGTCGTGAGGACTAAAGTCCTTACGGCAAACACTTTTTATTAGGGGTAATTGACCTGGCATAATATAATCCTACTTGTCAAAATCAGTCATTCCCAATTCTCAAATCTCAAATCTAAAATCTAAAATGGTATTAATAGCTCGGTTGCACAAATTTCTGACTGCTACAGTCGATCGCACATCGCGATCGCACACAATATTTTGGTTGACTCTGAGCCTGACATTTGCCGCCATCTATGCTATTTTAGGACTCAAGCAAGCCTTTAGCGGTGAGTATATCGTGCAAGACGATGCGAGGCAGCACGTTTTCTGGATGATGCGATTTGTCGATCCTGAATTATTCCCCAACGATTTCATTGCTAATTACTTTCAATCTGTCGCCCCCGCAGGATACAGCACACTCTACAAATTAGCAGCAACAGTTGGCATTCACCCGCTATTATTTCACAAAATATTGCCACTATTTCTCGGCTTAATCTCCACCTATTACTGTTTTGGCCTTTGCCTAGAAATATTGCCAGTGCCGATGACTGGATTTATTGCATCTTTGCTGTTAAATCAGCATATGTGGATGACTGATGATTTGGCTTCCACAACGCCAAGAGCTTTTATCTATCCGATATTTCTGGCTTTTTTATATTATTTGTCGCGCAGTTCGTTGCTGCCTTGTTTGGGGGCGATCGCGCTGATCGGACTATTCTATCCTCCTTATGCCTTGGTTGCTGCTGGAATTTTAGTTTTGCGCCTGCTATGCTGGAAAAAAGGCGGTTTGCGCTTGTCGGGCGATCGAACAAATTACCTATTTTGCACTACAGGTTTGGGAGTAATCTTTTTAGTAATGCTGCCCTATGCCTTAGATAACTCTGAATTTGGCCCAACTTATACCGCAGCAGAAGCGAAGCAAATGGCCGAATTTGCCCCCAACGGCAGAAATGCTTTTTTTCGCCCAAATCCCAAAGATTATTGGTTGACAGGGCGGGGTAGCGGGATGTTTCCCAAGTCGCTGTTTACGCCTGTAACTCACTGTGTCGGGCTGTTATTTCCGCTGCTGCTGTTTTTGCGATCGGCTTTTCCCTTAGCAAATCAGATTCAAAGCAAAATCTGGCTTTTGCTTCAGCTATTTTTAGCATCATCTGCGATGTTTTTTGCGGCTCACGCTACCATTTTTAAGCTATATCAACCAGGTAGATATACAGCTTACAGCTTGCGATTTATTGTTGTTTTAATAACTGCGATCGCCCTCACTTTAATTATCGATGGAGTCGGTCATTGGGCATCAAAAACAGCAACAATATTTCATTTAAAAAATCTAGTGGCACTAATTACGACAGCGACAATCGCTATCGCCGTTGTCCTTTATCCCGCCTTGGTCAAAAAATTCCCCACTGTCGGGTATGTAGAAGGTAAAATGCCAGCTTTGTACAAATTTTTTGAGCAACAACCTAAAGATATATTGATTGCTTCGATCGCGACCGATACGGATCATTTGCCAACCTTTAGCCAGCGTTCGGTTCTGGTGGCAAAAGAATATGCAGTGCCGTATCAGAAAGGCTACTACAGCAGATATCTGCAGCGACTTAACGATTTAATTCGCGCTCAATACACTCCCGATCGAGCTGTATTGCAAAATTTTATCAATCAATATGGAGTTGATTTTTGGATGATAGATCGCAATGCTTTGAGTCTTCAGTATATAAAGGATGATGGCTGGCTAAATCAATTTGATTCTATACCGGAGGCGAGCCTTTCTCTCGAACAAGGGAAAATTCCCGCATTAGCTTCAGCAATGACAAGTTGTGCGGTTTTTCAGAATGAAATTCTAGTGGTTTTGGATGCGTCTTGTATTGTGAAATAGGCTGGGAGTTAAGGCGAGGCAGAGCCTTGGGATATGTGTTCTTAGGAAGAGCCTGGGAACTAGAGATAACTGTTCGGATTTTGAAGCTACAATTGCTGCACGGATCTTCTGTAGGAGCGATCGCACAATGCGTTATAATGCCAATAGGAGATAATGGTGCGGGTCAATGACACAAGTTCTCGATCGGGAAACTCTCGATGGGCGAGTGGTGCTCAACGGCACTTGGGAGCAATTCAAGTTAATCCAGAAGGTTTCGGAAGATTCCCCTGGCATAAAGTTGTCTTTTTTTGCAGGGGCGATCGAGATTCTGATGCCGGGATTCCAACACGAAAATTTTTCGGAAATCATTGGTTACTTGGTGACTACTTTTCTGCTGCAACAAGGTATTAAGTTTTACCCTTCTGGTTCAATGACGCAGGAGAAGACGCCAGAAGCTTCTACTCAAGCAGACAAATCGTTTTGTTTGGGAGAACCTAAGTTGATTCCCGATTTGTCGATCGAGGTGGTTTATACTAGCGGTGGACTGAGCAAGTTGCCAAAATATCGAGCTTTGGGCGTGCCTGAAATCTGGTTTTGGGAAGATGGCACGCTGCGGCTGTATCATCTTCGGGAAGATGGCTACGAGCAAGTAATTCAGAGTCAACTGTCAGGATTGGAAACGCTGGATATCGATTTGCTAAGACGCTGCATTTTAATGGGTGAAACTGATTTGGCTGAAGCGGTTAAGGTTTTCGGCCAGGGAATCTCGACTGTCTGCGAATGAAATAGACATCTCCAATAATTATTGTGGAACAGGCATCTTGCCTGTTCAAAGCTTGCTTTTTTGGAGATGTTTAATAGAAAATCCTGATACCTGACTTCTTTAATAAATCGGATATTTGCTGTTTCTGGTAAGGAGAAATATAGTCCTTTGTAGGGCAATTCCCCTATGGTTGTCATCCCCTGTGGGTGTCTTCCTGATAAAAGCTGAATATAGATTCGGGGTCAAGTTCACAGACAATGAAAATTGCACAAAAGCTCGATCGCCAATTATCTCTTCAACAAAAACATGACAACACTTTACGTCAACCCGCTAACAGGCAGCGATTCCGCGGCCGGCACTCAATCGGCTCCATTCAAAACTATAGCCCGCGCGATCGTCAGTCGCGCTGCATCGGGAACTACGATTCAGTTAGCACCGGGAACTTACAGCGCTGCTAGTGGTGAAAAATTCCCCTTGGAAATTCCATCGGGAGTAAAAGTTATTGGCAATGAAACTAACAAAGGTAGAGGCATTCTAATTCAAGGCAGCGGCAAATTTGTCAGTCCCACCGCTGCGGGCCAAAATATCACCATACTGCTAGCAAGTAATTCCCAATTGCGGGGAGTAACTGTTACGAATCTCGATAGTCGCGGCACGGGAGTCTGGATTGAGTCAACTTCTCCGACTGTGGCTAACTGCACTTTCACACTTTGTAAGCGCGGAGGCGTTTTTGCCACGGGTAGCGCTAATCCTGCGATTCTCGACAACATATTTGTGGCAAACTCTGCGGCTGGGGTGATTATGGCGGGAACTGCTAAGGGAGTAATACGGCGCAATATTTTTCAAAAGACGGATTTCGGCATTTCTCTGGAAGCTCAGTCGGCTCCTTTGATTGCTGATAACCAAATTTTGGAAAATCGCTCCGGTATAGTTTTAGCAGGAGAATCTCAGCCGATTTTACGCAATAATCGCATTGAAAAAAATACGGAATACGGTTTGACTGCGGAGGAAAAGTCGCTGCCAGATATGGGGAATGCTAAAGATTTGGGCGGCAATATCTTTCAGAATAACGGCGAATTCGACTTGCAAAATGCGACTGGGGTTAAGATTTATGCGGTGGGAAATCAGCTCAATTCTTCGCGGGTGAAAGGTTTATTTGATTTGGGCAATGTGACGCCAACTCCGACTCCTGGAGGGCTAAAATTTAGCGACATCAGCACGCATTGGGCTAAGGATTTTATCGATCGCTTAGCAAAGATGAATATTGTTAGCGGGTTTCCCAACGGCACTTTTCAACCTTACGAGATTGTAACTAGAGCTCAGTATGCGGCTATGTTGGCGAAGGCGTTTGAATTGGTGCCGCGCCGTGATGTGACGGTTTTTAAGGATGTGGGGGCGGATTTTTGGGCCAAGGGAGCGATCGACCAAGCTAATCGAGCTGGCTTTTTGGCTGGATATCCAGACAGCACGTTTCGCCCGGAGCAGAATTTGACTAGAGTTCAGGCGATCGTATCTTTGGTAAACGGCTTGCAGTTGGGCGGCGGCAACCCCAATTCTTTGAGCGTTTATGTCGATCGAGCTCAGATTCCCAGTTTTGCCACCGACGAGATAGCAACCGCCACAGAGCGCAAAATCGTGGTCAACTATCCCGCGCGCGAAAAGCTTTCCCCCGCCCACGACATCACCCGCGGCGAGATATCCGCCCTCATCTACCAAACTCTGGTAGCCACAAAGCGGGCCGAGGCCATTAACTCTCCCTACATCGTCTAAGGGAATTGGGAGACAAGGGAGAGGAGAACTTGGGGTACAAATAACTCACATCTTGCACCATTCTTAAGAACAGGCAGGATGCCTGTTCCACAAAGAGTAGATTTTATTGTGGGGCGTAGGGGTTGGGCAGGAGATCCCGCCCTGAAATGATTATGGAGAATGGTGCAATATCTCAGAAGAACCAACCCATCTCCCCTCCCCCTTGTCTCCGATTGCCTCACTCTCACCCACTCTCACCCGCTTCCCCTCTCCCAAGTCTTGATTTGCTAGTACCCGAATCGTTTTATGATTAAACATTAAGAAATTAAGCAATCCTTAAGGTTCGACTGTCAGATTATGGCTAAAATTCAATTCTCTCGGGGTATAGACGAAGATGCTGTGCCCGAAGTGCGCCTAACCCGTTCTAAAAGCGGAGAGCAAGGCACTGCCACGTTTATCTTTGAAAATCCCAAAGCTCTCAGCAGCACCAGTACCGAAGACATTACTGGAATGTACATGATCGACGACGAAGGCGAACTCCTCACTCGTGAGGTTAAGGCTAAGTTCATCAACGGTCAGCCTGCGGGTTTGGAAGCTCTTTATTTAATGAAAAGTTCCGCAGAATGGGATCGATTTATGCGTTTCATGGAACGCTACTCGGAAGCCAACGGTTTAGGATTTAGCAAGGCATAATTGATGGGGAATAGGGCATGGGGCATGGGGCATGGGGCATGGGTTATTGGTTATTAGTTATTTGATAATGAATAACTAACAACGAACAAATCACAACTAACTGATGACTTCTTCCCTCTTCCCTTTTCCTGATTTCCTCTTCGTTCTTGCTTCTTTCTTTTTCCTTAAATATCTGTTATATGACGCAAATTCCTCACCCCGACTTATCTAAAATAACCGTAAATTGTGCTATCATTACTGTTAGCGACACGCGATCGGCAGAAACAGACAAGAGTGGCTTGTTAACCAAGAAGCTGCTAAAAGATTCGGGTCACTCTGTGGTAGCTTACACTGTTGTTAAAGATGATGCGGCCAAAATTGTATTGCAAATGCAGGCTTTTTCCCAGCGTGAAGATGTGGATGCAATCATTTTTAACGGTGGCACGGGCATCGCTCCCCGAGATACGACCTATGATGTGATGGAAAGTTTGCTAGACAGGATTTTACCAGGATTTGGGGAGATATTTCGGTTTTTGAGCTATCAAGAAATTGGTTCGAGGGCGATCGCCTCTCGCGCAGTTGCAGGCGTGTATCAAGGCAAGTTAGTCTTTTCTCTTCCTGGCTCTAGCAATGGCGTGAAACTAGCTGTCGAAAAGCTAATTTTACCGGAATTAGTTCACTTGGTGACGCAGTTGCGCGGAGGGTGAGGGCGGGAGTTGGTTTTTGTGCTGGCATCCGGTATGGGCGCTCGATCGAGCTTTGACTCGATCGCCTTTTGGTAAGTTAATCAGGACTTACGCTCAGAAACCCGGTTTCTAGCCTACCGTCGATCGCTCGCAGATAAATTTCAGGGTGCAAGGTCGATCGATATACACTAGAAAGATTGTGTATCGCCAGTTTTGCAATGACAAGCGAATTTCAAAGGTGCTACCCGCCACGTGATTTATCTCGCGCAAATCAATCCAAAATCTAAAATCTAAAATCCTCACGCCCCCGAATTTATCTCGCGCAAGTCAATCCAAAATCTAAAATCTAAAATCTAAAATCGAATGACGCTGCCTACCGGATCTCGTTCTCCTGCTTTGTTCCAAACGCTTTCGCTGGTAGCTGACCCGATCGCATTTTTCGATCGCTCCTGGGCCAAATACGGCGATACATTTACCGCCCGCGTGTTGGGGCCCGCTTCGCCCCCCGTAGTGTTTCTGGGATCTCCAGAAGCGATTCAGGCGGTGTTTACGACCTTAGCCGATGCCTTTGAGTTTGGCAAAGTGACCAACGTATTTCGCCCCCTGGTGGGAAATGAATCCCTAATTATGAATGAAGGGCCGCGACATCTGCGACAGCGACAGCTATTAATGCCCGCGCTGCATCGGGAACAGTTGCAGAGTCAAGGGCATTTGATTGTTGATTTGACGAAAAAGCAGACGATCGACTGGAAAGCCCCAGATGCGATCGCAGTCCGCGAAGAAATGTCAGAAATTTCGCTGCAAGTAATCTTGCAAGTCGTCTTTGGATTAGTGCCGGGAGAGCGCTACGAACGCCTGAAACAATTGCTCAGCAACCTTTTAGAGGCGATTACGTCTGAACTGTACTCTATACAATTTTTCTTTGAACCCTTGCAGCAAAATTTGGGATCTTGGAGTCCGTGGGGGCAGTTTTTGCAGCAGATGGCCCAGATTGACTCGCTGATTTATGCGGAAATTGCCGAGAGGCGATCGCATTCTCTCGATTCGTCTCGCACGGATATTCTGTCAGTGTTGATGATGGCCCGCTACGACACCGGCGAATCGATCGGCGATCGAGAATTGCGCGATCAGTTGATGACGCTGTTGTTATTGGGACATGAAACGACTGGATCGGCCTTGACTTGGGCGTTTTACTGGCTGCATCAGTTTCCCGAATGCCTTGCTAGGTTGCGGCAGGAATTGGATGAATTAGGCGAGAATCCCGATCCGATCGCGCTTTCGCAGTCGCCCTACTTAACAGCAGTCTGCAAGGAAGCGCTGCGAGTTTATCCAATTGCCTTAATTTCGCAGCCGCGCAAGGTGAAACGCACGATCGAACTCGAAGGCTATACATATCAACGGGGAACGATTTTAATCCCCTGTGTCTATTTGGCCCACCGTCGCCCTGAAACCTACGAAAATCCCGCCCGGTTCAATCCCGATCGCTTTTTAGATCGCAAGTTTTCCGCCTCTGAATTTTTCCCGTTTGGAGGCGGAAGTCGAAGCTGCATCGGGATGGCGTTATCGATGTTTGAAATGAAGCTCGTTTTAGCAACGGTGCTGTCTTCCCGTGAGTTTGTATCGAATCTCGATCGGCCAATTCGTCCGGCGCGCCGGGGAATCACCTTTGTGCCGCCCGATCGGTTCCGATTAACGGTTGTGGGCGATCGGCGTTAGATGAGAGTGAATTAAATAACTTACAATTTTAATTGTTATTGTGGGATGGGCGTCCCGCCCGTCCTTTTTGGACGGGCGGGAC